>CAYJMZ010000172.1:0-6576 GCA_964370995.1 uncultured Fimbriimonadaceae bacterium
CCCTCCAGGGTCTGGATGCCCTCAAACCTCAACCCACACCAAACAGCGAGGAGCCATTCTAGTCCTTTCCCGCTGGCTGCGCGAGGCCTATCAGGGACCCAATTCCGCTTCCATCACCACCACATCCACGCCCTTGTAGACCTCGCAGGAGAGGGTCGTCCACCCGATGGCCTGATAGAGGCGCTCCTGGTCGAGCGTGTAAAGGTACATCTTCGAGAAGCCGGCACGGGAGGTCTCGGCCATCGTGTGCCGCACAAGAGCCGCACCGATGCCGCGCCTTCGAAACTCCGGAGCCACGAACACGCTCGCCAGCCAAGGCGTAGGGCCGGGCCGCGTGTCCATGTCGCACGCCACGACCGCCGCAGATCCCGCGAGAGCGCCGTCGCACCTACAGATGAACATGCTGGGCACCAAGGGTTCGCCGAGGTACTCCTGCATGCGCTCGATGCGCATCGGAAGGGTCTCGCCGGGATTGAGGTGGGCCCACTCCTCCTGATGCCACTCGGCCAGGGCCGCCAGGTGTTGCGGCTCGGATCTGAGGTCCAAGATCGCCGTCTCAGAGTGGCTTGGGCCAGCTTCGGTCATGGCGTACCTCCGAATCGCCCGGAGCCGCGCGATGAAGGGACTCCCTCCGGTCCGCAAACGATCCTGGCGGCAAACCGCCCGCTACCCCCTGCGTGTTCGCCAACCACGATACTCTCCTCCCAGGAGATGACCTGCCGCGTAGGCGCGGATAAATAGGGGCACCGTGCCCAAGCGCCATCCCACGCCCAGGGCAATCCGCAGGAGGACGATCAGAGGCACCGGGGCGTGCACGGCGACAAACCAAGGCACGGAGAACTTCTTCGTTCCGGCGCGCACGTACCCGAACGGGAGATTCAGAAGAACTACCAAGCCTGCCAATTCCAGATTCTGATTCACCGACACAATCCCCTAGCGCTCCTCACGGTTAGGCCGCGCGATCAAGCCCGCAACGTCGGCCAGCCAGCCAAACCAATCACCACTGTAACGAGGATGCGACGACGAGAGGGCATGACGCCGTCAAACGGCCTCACCCTTGAGTCGGCCCCGCTCCATTTAAACGCAGGCCGATACGTCCGGGTTCCTCTTAGATGCGGGGAAGCGGCGCCGAACAACCTGATGGGTCGCCTAAGCCAGCGATGGAATGCCCAGCATGTTCGACCCGTTTGAGGCCCGTCGCCCTGGTCTTGCCGCGGGCCGCCGGCTTAGCGGCCTAGGCGCCCGCCTCACGGATGTAGGGCGCGATCGTGATGTGTGGATTGTCTGTCGCACAAGGACCTTCGCGTTTTCAAGGACCTGGAACACCCTGCGAGATATTTGAGTCAATGCATCCAAAGACCCTTGGACCACCCAAGGGCCGGCGGGACGAACGGAGAACAACGATGAAGAGAATCAACCTACTGCTCCTGGTTGGTCTGTGCCTGCTCACCGTGGCAACGGCCAGTCAAGAGAGCGTCACCATCAAGAATGTGGACAACTACGCCGGCATCAGCAACGTCTACACCGACCGGCCGAACACGGAGATCAAGGTCACCGAGCTAAACGAAGACGGCGAACCGCTCCGATCGTGGACCGGCAACACTGACTCGGACGGCAAGCTCACCATCACAGCCGGCCACAACCTCAGCAAGCGGTATCTGAAGGCCACCGTGATCAGCAAGGACCAGATGGCGGATCTCCTCGTCGTCCCGAACAGCCTCTCCGATGGCCAGGCGTTCACCTTCGCGGCCGGCGGGTTGGCCACCGGCGAGGTTGTGCAGATCTGGACAGTCGCCGGCGAGGTCGTCGCACAGAAGACACCTGATCGACTCGGCCGAGTGTATCTTCCTGCAGGGCTTGCCGCAGGTTCGTATCTGGTCTCGGTCGGAGGCTCGGGCCAGCAGCGGGGGCAGATCGTCGTCAAGCCGCGCCCTCAGGACGCCCTCGTCCGCCCCGGGACGATCACTCCGGGACCGCTCAAGCTGGCGGATGCAGCAGCGATCAGAGTGGGCTTTGCGGAAACCCTCAACGGAGAGGGATTCAGCCCGAACGCAACCGACATGAAGGTACGCGTCGGCGACGTCGCGTCAACGGTGCTGGCCGCGACCGACACGGAGATGAAGCTCGCGCCGATCGCGAACAAACCGGGTTACACGCAACTGAACGTCGCCAATACCGCGACCGGCCAAAGTATCTCCAAGAAGGTGCTCTGCTACGAGCTCAAGGGCAAGCTGACGCAGGAGAAGGTGCCCGCAGGTGCCAGCACCATGCTTCAGGTGACGATGGAGCCGCGAAACGTCCAAGGAAACATTCGCGCGCACATCGTCTCAGGACCTGTGAGCTTCAGCCAAGGCAGGAGCGAAGCCGCGATCGCGTTGAAGAACGGCGTGGCGAACATTCCCATCTATTCCTTGGCCGGCGGGATAGGTCAGTTCAACGTTAGCTACTCGTGCGACTTCTTGGGAGAGAAGGTGTTGGCCACGGACACCAAAGACCTCGATGCGGGCAGAATCAAACTGGAAGACCTCACCGATAAGGAACTGGTGGAGCTCCGCAAGGATCTGAATCGCCGCAAGGATGATGACAGCCCCAAAAATGGCGGCTCAGGCGAAAACCACGATTACCTGTGGGGCTGGATAAAGAGAATAGAGGACGAGCTCGTTGACAATCGTGGCTACAGCTGGTATTACCCCAAGCCGTATTCAAACAAAGAGCGAATACTCGTCAACCCAGATGGCATACCGGTAGCTGACCGCTAGTGTCATGCGTCAAACTGGCGTCTCCAGCTTGGTAAAGTGGACCAAGTCTGGAGACCCCGTTTCGTCGGGTAACGACCCAAGCTCAACGACCCGGCCCGCGAGACGCGCGGATTGCGACCGGGGCTCGATGGCCGCCGTGGCCGGGGAACCACCATTCCCTCCTCCCTACCTCGCGCGCCGCTTCAGCCTATCCAAAAGCACCGCCGCCAACAGGATTGCGCCGCTGATCAGGTACTGGTAGAACGTGGGCACGCTCTGGAGGTCCATGATGTTCTGGACCGTGCCCATGATCAGCACGCCCACGATCACGTGGTGGATCGAGCCGATGCCGCCGGTCAGAGACACGCCGCCGAGCACGCACGCGCTGATGACCCTCAGTTCCAGGCCGACCATCCCTTTGGGGTCGCCAAGCTGCTGCTGGGCCGCGCTGACCACGCCGGCCAGGCCCGCCAGCGTCGCTTGCAGCGTGAAGATCAGCATCTGCGTGCGCGCGGTGGGGATTCCCGCCAGCCGGGCGGCCTCGCGGTTGCCACCGATCGCGAGCGTGTTGCGCCCGAAGATCGTCATGTGCAGAACGAACCCGAACACAACCACGCACAAGATCAGAATCCAGATCGGCACCGGCATGCCTAGGACACTGCCGGTGCCGAACTTGGCGAACACGTCGCTGGAGATGCCGAGCGAGTTGCCATCCTTGAGCAGATACGCCAGACCGCGCACGATCTGCATCGTCGCCAACGTGGTGATCAGCGCGTTGATTCCAAACACCGCGATGATCACGCCGTTGAACAGGCCGATGCACGCGCACGCCGCGAGGCACACGGGCACCGCCAGCATGCTGCCACCCATCTGATCGAGCAGCACCGCCACCAACATCCCCGCAAAGGCCGCAACCGACCCCACGGACAGATCGAAATCGCCCGCGGCAAGGCAAAACAGCATCCCACAGGACACGATGCCCGTCGTGGTCACCGACAGCCCCAGCGAGTACACCAGGTTCGTCGGCGTGAAGAAGTTGCCCACTCCGAACGTCGCGTAGCCGAACAGTGCGATGAACAGGATCACCATCCCACCGCTGTCCCAGAGGTTTACGAACCAGTTGGAACGCTTCATGGTCGGGTCAGGAGGCCACGCGGCCACCGGTGGGCAGGGCAAGTTCGAGCACACTCTCCGGCGTGGCTTCTTTGCGCGAAAGTTCGCCGACGAGCGCGCCTTGGCGCATCACAAGAACCCGATCGCTCAGGCCCAGCACCTCCGGCAGCTCGCTCGAAACGAACAGCACCGCCGCGCCGTTGCGGGCAAGCTCGCGGATGATCGCGTAGATCTCCTGCTTGGCGCCGATGTCGATGCCGCGCGTGGGCTCGTCCAGGAGCAGGACCTCGACGTCGTGGCCCAGCACGCGTCCCAGAATCGTCTTCTGCTGGTTCCCTCCCGAGAGGTTGCCGATCGTCTGGCGCAGGCTGAAGGCTCGAATTCCCAGGCGTTTGACCCCAGCCTCGGCATTTCGGCGCTCCCGGCCGGGATGGATGAGGAAGCCCAGCGGCGAGAACCTCCGTCGCACGCCCAGGTTGAGGTTGTCCTGAACGCTGGCGAGCGGCACGATGCCCTCCGCCTTGCGGTCCTCGGGACACCACGCAAGCCCCCGCCTCAGCGACTGCCCCGGATCGCGCTGCCCAAGAGCCCGGCCGTGGACAGACACCTCCCCGGAGCGACGTTTTGATGCGCCGTAGATCAGCTTCAGCAGTTCGGTCCGCCCCGCGCCGACGAGCCCGAACAGCCCCACGATCTCGCCCTTGCGGATCTCGATGCCCGCGGGGGCGACCACGCCAAGGCCGGTCACGCCCTCCACGTGAAGCGCGACCTCTCCCGGCTGGCACGGCTCGGCGGGTCCCACCAGCGTCGCCACGTCGCGGCCCACCATGCTTCGAACCAACTCGTCGCGGGTAACGGATTCCAGCGACTCCCAGGTCTGCACGTGCTTGCCGTCACGAAACACCGTCGCGGCATCGCACACCTCGAAGATCTCCTCCATGCGGTGCGACACGTAGAGGATCACGCGCCCCTCGTCCCGGAGTTGGCGGATGACCTCGAACAGACGGTCCACCTCGCGACTGGTCAGCGAACTCGTCGGTTCGTCGAAGGCGATGACCTTCGCCTTGTGCGACAAGGCCTTGGCAATCTCAACCATTTGGCGCTGCGCGATGGCGAGCGAGCCCAGGCGTGCGCGCGGGTTGAGGCTTTCGCCCACCCACTCCAGGAGCCGGTCGGCCTCGGCGATCAGCTTCCTGCGGTCGACCCAGCCGGCCCGATGCGGCAGGTGGCCCAGAAACAGGTTCTCCGCAACCGACAGGTCGTTCACCAGCTGAAGCTCCTGGTAGATCACGGCAATGCCTTCGCCGATCGCGTCCTGCGTGTTGCGAAAGCGCTTCTCCTCGCCGTCGAGCAAGACCCGCCCGGCGTCCGCACGATGCGCCCCGCTGAGGATCTTCAAAAGCGTGCTCTTGCCCGCCCCGTTCTCTCCGAGCACAGCGTGAACCGAGCCGGCGCGCACGCCGAAGCTGACGTCGTCCAGCGCGACGACACCCGGGAAGGTCTTCCGGATGCCCTCGAACTGGAGATCGTTAGGCACCCTCACGATCTGCGGCTCATTCGGGCAACCCCTGGTCCGCCAGAACCTGCTTGAAGTTCGCGCGAGTGATGAGAATGCCGTCGGTGTAAGTGATCTTCGGCGGCACCTTGCCCTCGGTGATCCACTTGTACATCATGTCGCTGGTGTCGAACCCGTGCCGTTTGGCCTGAAGCAGGATCGAGCCGAACAGACCGTTGGGGGTGCTCTTCTTCAGGTCGGCAAGCGCCAAATCGCCGTTGATGCCGATCCCGACCACGCGCTCAGGGGGGATGTTGAAGGCCTCGGTCGCCCGCACGGCGCCCATTGCACCCGCGTCGTTCATCGAGGCGATCAGCCAGTTCTTGATGTTCGGGTGCAGGGTCAGCACGGTGGTGGCCGCGGTCCGGCTGTCCGAGATGTCCTGCCCCCGCTCGGGCGCTCTGAAGACCCGGGCGATCGTGAAACCCGCCGCGACCGCGGTTTCGATCGCACCGTCGGTCCTTTCCCGCGCGGTGTCCAGCTCGTCGAAGGTCACGGCCAGCAGCCCCGTTTCCTCCATCTTCCAACCGCGCTTCTTCATCTCGTCCATCAGCGCCTGCCCGAGGTTGTTGCCGATTTTGTGGGCGCTGATGCCCACGTGGGGCACGTCGAGAAACTTGCCGTCGGGGCCCACGAACTGATCGTCCACGGTGAGCAGCTTCAGATTCCGCTGCTGGCACCGCGCGACGATGGCCGGCCCGAGCTTGACGTCGGGGGTGCAGATCACCAGGCCCTGGGCACCCTGCGCGGCGATGTTCTCGATCGCGGGGAGCACCTTGTCGCCGTCGGTCGCGCCGATGGTGATCAGTTCGAAGCCGTCCGCCTTGGCCGCCTCTGCCGCGAACTTCCACTCGAGCTGGAACCACGGCTCGTCTGGCTTCTTGACGATGAACCCGATTTTGACCTTGTCCTTCGCCCCGGGCGCGGCTTCCCCGGCACCCTGGGCGGCCTTGTCCCCGCCGCCGCATCCGGCGAGCGCAACCATCGCGGCAAGCCCCCACAGGAGCTGTCGAACGGAAATTGGAGTGATTCGCATGTCTTTGCCTCGCGTTGGGAACCCTCGAACCGTAGTTCCCTGAAGCGAATATTACGGCACTCGCGGGACATTCTGCTCGCGATGCGCACGGAAACCAAAGCGGCGCCGGGCCGCCGCACTCCAAAGGGGTAGCC
>CAYJMZ010000173.1:0-6571 GCA_964370995.1 uncultured Fimbriimonadaceae bacterium
CAGCGGGGCTGCGGAGGCATCTCCTTCCCGGGCGCGGTCAACTGGCAACTGTGCTGGTCCTGGGACCGTACAACCCCCACGGATTCGTGTGTGTAGTTGTAGCCGGGCACGTGCCCGAGGAGATAGGTCATGGGGATCACAATTGGAGACGCTTTGGCTGCGGTGGGGGCGTTGTTCGGTGTATGCGGGTCGCTGTGGGCGCTCGTGATCGGAGTCAGCCTTCTGTTTCCTGCGCGCGCCGAGGCCGCGAGGGTGGCCATCGAGCGTCCTTGGGCGTCGTTCTTCCGGGGACTCTTGGCGGTGGCAACCCTCGGCTTGCTCGCGCGGGTGTTGTCGTCGAGTCCCGCGCCCTTGCTGAAACTTCTGGGCACCGCGATATACATCGTGTTGCTGGCGATCAGCGCGGTGGGCGGTGCGGGGTTGTCGCTTGCCGCGTCCCGGCGCATCCGCGAGATGGACCCCGACGCCTCGGAGTTCTCGGCGCTCGTGCGCGGGGCCGGCGTGCTGGTGTTGAGTGGTCTCCTGCCCGTGCTGGGTTGGTTCGGCATCGCGCCGGTCGCCCTGCTTGTGTCGTTGGGTGCGGGGCTGAAGGCCGTGTTCGCCCGCCGGTCGCAGCCCGTGGTCGTCGAGCCCGGCACGGCTTGGCAATGAGTCTGACGCGCCGAGACTGCCTGCGGCTTGTGGCGGCAGGCGGCCTCGCGGCGTCGGCGACGGGGTGCGGGCGGGTGTTGCGCGCCGCCGCGCCCCGTGCGAAGCCCGCTCCGTTGCCGCTGGGCGAGGTGCGGCCTGTCGCGCGGCTGCTCAACCGCCTCGCGTTCGGGCCGGCGCCGGGAGACCCCGCACGGGTGGAAGCCGAGGGCGTCGAGGCGTATGTTGAGCGCCAACTCGCCGCAGACGCGCCGGAGGGGGTGGAGCTGCAGATGCGCCTGGCGCGCCTCGATCCCCTCAGCCTCGATGCGATGGAATTGAGCGACCTGCCCGAGAACGCGGTGGTTCGCCAGATGCAGCAGGCGGCCCTTCTGCGGGCGGTGTACAGCCCCAACCAATTGCGCGAACGCATGGTGGATCTTTGGTCGAACCACTTCAACGTGTACGCGCGCAAGCACTACGGCGCGTACTACATGGCGGTGGACCAGGCCAAGGTCGTCCGGGAGCACGCCCTGGGCACCTTTCCCGACCTCCTGCGCGCGTCCGCCCACAGCCCCGCGATGCTCAACTACCTGGACAACCAGGTCAACCGAAGGGGCGTGCCCAACGAGAACTACGCGCGGGAACTGATGGAGCTGCACACGCTGGGGGTGCACGGCGGGTACACGCAAAGGGATGTGCAGGAGGTCGCCCGGTGCCTGACGGGCTGGACCATCGAGAACCGGTTCCTGCGGCCGAAGGGACGTTTCCGCTTCGATCCGGACCTGCACGACAACCGGCCGAAGGTCGTTCTGGGGCACAAGATCTCCCCGGTGGAGAACCCCGCCGCGGAAGTGGAGTGGAGGGGGCAGAAGGTCATCGCCGGCCAACTCGCCGGGGAGAGAGTGCTCGACATCCTGACCTCTCATCCCCAGACAGCACGGTTCGTGGCCACGAAGCTCGTGCGCTACTTCCTCGGCCACGAGGATCCCGTGTGGATCAAGCGAACCGCCGAGGTGTACACACGCACGGGCGGCGACATCCGCGCGATGGTGCGCCCGATTCTTCTTTCCCCGGCGCTCATCGAGGCCCCGAAAATCCTTAGGCGACCTTACGATTTCGTGGCATCCGCCTTGCGGGCTGTGGAGGCGGAGACCGACTGCGGGCCCGCGGTGCTGAGCCACCTCGACAAGATGGGCCAGGGGCTGTACGAGTGGCCGATGCCCGACGGGTACCCGGACAAGACCTCGGCGTGGACGGGCTCGATGCTCGCGCGCTGGAACTTCGCGTTCGCGCTGGCCGCCGACGGCCTTCGCGGCACCCGGGTGGATTGGGACCGCTTTGAGGCGGGCGAGGCGCCGGCGGACGCTGTGGTGCAGAGGTTCTTTGCCGCTCACCCCCGCGATGTTGCGGCGCTCCACGCGTCGCTTGGGCGGCGTGCGGCATCTGCGCCACGGGGTCGTGCGGGTCGCGAAGCCGCCGCGCTGGCGATGGCATCCCCGGAGTTCCAATGGCGGTGACCCTATGAAGAGCGAGCAAGGTGGCTTCCGCGTCTCGCGGATTCCGGAGTTCTAATGGCGGTGACCCTATGAAGAGCGAGCGTTGGACATGCGAGGGCGACTGGGGCCCGGTGTCGCGCCGGGACGTGCTGGCCGGCGGGCTGATGGGGGCCGTGTGGTGGGTTGGCAAGGGCACGGCGCTGGCGGACCTGACCCTGGGCAAGCAGCCGAGGTCGGATGGGCACCGGCTGGTGGTTGTGTTCCTGCGCGGCGGTGCGGACGGCATGAACATCGTGGCCCCCGTGGGCGCCGATGCGTACCACCGCGCTCGTCCGACGCTCGCGCTGGCCCCGGCGAGCCACCGCTCGGCACCGGCGCGCGACCGAGTGCTCGACCTCGACGGGTTCTTCGGGCTCAACCCGTCGATGGGGTCCCTGCTGCCGCTCTACCGGGAGGGAACACTCGCCGTGGTGCATGCCGCGGGCTCGGGCGACCACACGCGATCGCACTTTGAGGCGATGGCCACCATGGAGCGCGGCAACAGCACGATCAGGGGCGGCACCGCGAGCGGGTGGCTCGCCCGCCACTTGGCTTCCATGCCCGCCGGTGGCACGTCTCCCCTGCGCGCCGTGGCGTTCTCCAGCGTGATGCCAGACTCCTTGCGGGGCGCAACCAACGCGATGGCGCTGGAGTCACTCGCCGAATTCGAGATCAAACTCGCCGGCGTGGACCCTTCGCGCCAGGCACGGCTCGTGGAGGACCTGCGCGAACTCTACGCCTCGGGCAGCGGCGACACGATCGTGGAAGCGGGCCGAGAGACGCTCGACCTGCTTGCCACCCTCAACCGCCTGGACCCCCTGGCGTACCGCCCCGCGTCGGGGGCAAGATATCCCGATTCGGAGCTGGGCAAGGGCCTGCAGCAGGTTGCGTTCCTGGCAAAGGCCGAGGTGGGCATGGAGGTCGCGTTCCTCGATCGCGGCGGGTGGGACACCCACGTTGCGCAGGGAAGCAGCACCGGCTACATGGCCCTGGGGCTGGCCGACCTCGCAGACTCCGTGGCCGCGTTCTCAATGGATCTAGGGAGCGAGATGAGGCGAACGACCCTGGTGGTGATGACCGAGTTCGGCCGGCGCCTCCAGGAGAACGGGGGCCTAGGAACCGACCATGGCCGGGGCGGCGTGATGATGGTCGTGGGCAAGGGGATCCGGGGCGGCAAGGTCCACTGCACCTGGCCGGGCCTGGAGGAGCACGAGCTGGACGAAGTCGGGGACCTGCGCGTGACCACCGACTACCGAGACGTACTCGCGGAGATTCTCACCAAGCGAGTCGCCAACCCCGACCTGTCCACGGTGTTCCCGGGGCATCGGGCAAAGCCGGTCGGCGTCTGCTGAGGGTCAAGCCGTCCAGACGTAGGGTTCGGCGTCGGTGAGGATGCGGGCTATGCGGGTGGCTTCCAGTAGGTAGTCGGGGAGGGTGAATACCGCGTTGTGGAACCGCGGGGTGTAGTAGCGGGTGTTCACCCCGCGTGCGGCAAAGCGCCTTGTGATCTCGGCCTCGGTCAAAACGGCGGGATCGTGGGTTTTGCTGGCGAGCACGAAGCCCCAGGGCATGAAAAAGGTGGTGACGAAGGCCCAGTAGCCGCGCACGAAGGGGAAGGTCTCCGGCATGCTCTCCAGCGTCTTGATGCAGCACGCCATGCACTCGGGGTAGTTCATGTTGGCGCTGCCGGCCTGCATGGCGAACACCCCGTCTCCGGACATCGCTTCGGCGCAGATTTGGAAGTACTCCCGGGTGAACAGCATCTGTGCAGGTCCGTCTTCGTGGGGGTTGGGCAAATCGCTGAGGATCACGTCGAAGCCGGCGCCCCGGTTGTCCTGGAGGTACCGGCGTGCGTCCATGTGCAACAAGGTCGTGCGGGGGTCCTCGAAGGAGCCTTGGTGCCACTCGGGCATGTGCTCCTTGACCATGTCCACCAACTCCTTGTCGATGTCGATCATCACCGCGGACTCCACGGTGTTGTGCTGCAAGGCCTCGCGCAAGGTGGCACCTTCGCCGCCGCCGCAGATGGCCACCTTGCGCGGGTTGGGGTGCAAGGTCATCGCGGGTTGGCTCATGCACTCGTGGAAGATGTGCTCGTCCATCAGCGACGTCTGGATGTTGTAGTCGAGGAACAGCGACTTGCCGAACCGGGGCACCTCCGCGATCTGGTAGGTCTGGTACCGCGTCCGCCCCTCCAGCACCATCTTCTCGACCTGGTACAGCCAAGTCGCAGCGGTGGTGTGCGTCTCGGCGATGGTCATGCCAGTGGCTTGGGAAAAATTCATTTCATTGAGAGAGTGCTAAGTGTTGAGTGTTAAGTGTTGAGTCGGAGTCCTTAACACTTAACACTCAACACTGCCCGAAGGGCTACCGGTGCACTTCGCTTCGAAGCCCGCGGCGGACCACGAGGAATTTGATCCTCTTGGGTTTGAACCTCTGGCGCAGCACCTCGACGGCTCGATGCACGAGCACGGTGCCGCCGCAGTAGAACAGATCGACCGCCGCGTACTCGTGCTCGGGCCACGTGTGGATCGTGTAGTGGGACTCCTGGATGATCACCGCGCCGGACACCCCGTAGGGCTTGAACTCGTGGAAGGACTCTGCGACGATGGTGGCCTCGCTTTCGAAGGCGGCCTCGCGCATGGCCCCGCCGACGGTACGCTCCCCTTCCAGCAGGGAGGGCTCGCAGCCGAACAGTTCAACCAACAGGTGTGAGCCCAGGGACGGCTCTTCCCCGGGTTTGGCGGGAAGGCCTTCCTGGTCGCGCCCCAGCCACGCGTTGAAACTCTCCGCATCCTCGCAGTGGATCAGGGTCCAGCCCGATTCATGGGACACGACGGGTGGGGCAGCGGTGCGGAGGGGTTGGAGAATGCGTCTCCAAAGGCGGGCCCACCAGGGCAGATCCTGCGCGCCAGACCGCAGGGCCAAGGCCGCGCATGCGACGCTGCTAAGTGAAACAAGAAGAAGAACTTGGGACAATCAAGCGAACCTCACAAAGGACCATGCGCAGACACCAGAGGGCTCTGGCGCGAGAAACCACATGTAGGGATAGGAGGCTCGTGGTGGGCGCCGACCAAGCTCGGTGCCGTTTGCCGTGTGCGGAGATGGCCGCACCCTTCAGCCCACGTTATTCTCATTGCCCTACCGCGACAGGATCTCTCCCATGGCAGCGCCCGTTGCCGGGACACCGCCGCAGCCGCCTCACGGACACTCCGTGACGCTCGGCGAGTGTACCAGAGGGGTCGGGGGGTGTCAAGCGGAGTGCGGGGTCTGGGCCGGCTCGTTGATTCCATGGTGTGCCGCGAGCGTGCCGAGCGCGCTGGACAGGTCGTTCCACAGCGCATCGAGGTCTTCGAGCCCCACGCTCAGGCGGAGCAGACCAGGCCCGATGTCGCTCGCTTCGAGGGCATCCTTCCCGATGAGCCGGTGGGTGAGCCCGGCGGGGTGTTGGATCAGGGTGTCGCACGAGCCGAGGCTGACCGCTGGCGTGGCGATCGTGACGGCGCGGAGCACCGCCTGCGCGTGCTCGAACGTACCCACGTCGAAGCACAGCATCGTGCCGGGGCCCGCCATCTGGGTGCCGACCAGTCCCAAAGGGTCGCCCCCCGGGAGTCCCGGGTAGGCCACCCGACCCACTTCGGGGTGGGCGAGCAACCGACGCGCCAGTGCGGTGGCTGTGGCTTGCGCGGCGCGGATCCGCATGGGCATCGTCTGGAGCCCGCGGTGGAGCAAATAGGCGGCCATGGGGTGCAGCACGCCTCCGGTGAGCGTGCGGATTTGGCGCACGCGCTGGGTCCACGCCTTCGAACCGGACACCACGCCGCCCATCGCGTCGCCGTGCCCTCCGATGAACTTGGTCGCGCTGTGTACGCTCAGCGCCGCCCCGTGGGACAGCGGCCGAAGCAGCACGGGCGTCGCAAACGTCGCGTCCACAAGCACGGGCACACGGCCTGATTGCCGCACGACGTCCCCGACATCGACGAGAGTGGCGGTCGGGTTCGCCGGGGTTTCGATCACCACGAGCGCCGTGTCGGGTCGAATGTGGTCTGCCACACCTGCGGGGGGCGCCCACGACACCTCCATCCCGAGGATGCCGGTGGACAGCAGGTGGTCGGTGCCGCCGTACAGAGGTCGGACCGCCACCACGTGCCCCCCGTCGGCCCGCGCGGCCAGCAAACACGCGGTGATAGCGGCCATGCCCGACCCGAACGCGACGGCGTCATCCGCACCCTCGAGCTCGGCCATCGCGGCTTCGAAAGAATCAACCGTGGGGTTGGCGAGGCGCGCGTACAGGCGGGAGTGGCTGGGGCGCCGGCCATCGGCTGCGTCGTCCAGGCTCTGAACAGCCCCCGCAAGGTCGTCGAACGCGTACGTGGTGGAGAGGTCGATCGGTGGGACGTGGGCCC
>CAYJMZ010000174.1:0-1400 GCA_964370995.1 uncultured Fimbriimonadaceae bacterium
ACTCAACACTCAACACTCAACACTCAACACTCAACACTCAATCCTCAATCCTCAATCCTCAATCCTGAATCCTCATGAAATACGACGTTCTAGTTTGCGGCGGGGGGACGGCTGGTGCGGCGGCGGGAATCGCGGCGGCTCGGGCCGGGGCCCGCACGCTGGTGGTGGAGCAGCTCGGCGCGCTGGGCGGCACCCAGACACAGGGCTGGGTCACCCCTCAGATGCCGAACTACGTGGGCCTCCACAAGCTCTCGCGGGGCCTCAATCTCGATATCTTGAAGCGCCAGGGTGAGCTGCAGCGCCCGGGTGAGCTCGAACATGGCGACGACTGGTACGACCCCATCGCCCTCGCCGTGGTGCTCGACCGCCTCGCCGCCGAGGCCGGCGCCCAGTGCCTGTTCAACGCGACGCTGGTGGACGTGCGCCGGGAGGGCGCCCGCATCGCCGCCATCGAGATCGCCGCGCGTGGCGGTCGCCGGTGGTTGGAGGCGAGCACGTTCATCGATTGCACGGGTGACGCCGAGCTCTCCGCACTCGCCGGAGCCGAACTCATGTCGGGCGACGAGACGGGGGCGCACCAGCCCATGACCCTCCGCTTCGCCATGGGCAACGTCGATCTCGAACGCCTTCGGCAGGGCGCAGGCGAGTTCTTGCGGCTTAACACGCCGGAGTACGTGGAGTGCGGCTACGGCGAGGCCAAAGACGGCGCGATGGCCCCTCTCGTGCGCGAGGCCATCGCCGCGGGCGTGCTCGAAGACGACGACCTCGGCTACTTCCAGTTCTTCTCGGTCAACGGCCGCCCCCGCGAGCTAGCGTTCAACGCCCCGCGCATCGCCGGCCTCGATCCCCTGGACCCCTTCGACATGAGCCGCGCGTACGTCATCGGTCGTGCGAAGATCTTCCGCATCGCCGCGTTCGTCAGGCGCTACGTGCCTGGCTTTGAGAACGCGTACGTCAGCGCCGTCGCCCCCCTGATGGGCATCCGCGAATCCCGGCGCGTGGTGGGCGAGTACGTGCTGACGGAAGAAGACCACGGCGCCTGCCGCAAGTTCCCCAACCCCGTGGCGCGCAACCGCTACCCCGTGGACATCCACCTCAAGGAGGGACTCGACTACCGCAAGTATCCGCCAGGCGAGTGGCACGACATCCCTTACGGCTGCATCGTGGTCAAGGGCGTGGACAATCTCTGGGTGGCGGGCCGCTGCCTCAGCGCGACCTTCGTGGCCCAAAGCGCCGTACGCATCCAACCCGTGTGCCGCGCGCTTGGCGAGGCAGCCGGCATCTCCGCCGCCCTGTGCGCCTCGAGCGGCCTCCCCGCCAAAGATCTGCCCTATTCGGAGCTAGCCCCCCACCTCGACCTGACAGTTCCCGAGTAGTCCCGCGACACGTCATCCTCGTGC
>CAYJMZ010000174.1:1410-6556 GCA_964370995.1 uncultured Fimbriimonadaceae bacterium
GACGTCCCGTCTGCGAAAACCAAGCCACGGCCCTGGTCGGTCTCCCGAGAAGAAGAAACCGGGCGATCGCAGACGTGGACGTCCGCGCCACTATGCAAGGGGCTGACGCGTGAAACCCCTGGCCCCCAGCCCTAGCCGCCGTCGCCGTACATCATCGCCGGGGTCCATTTCGAGCTTGGCGTGTGCGTGAGTTCGGCGAGCCGTACCAGCATGAAGCCGACGGCCTCTCCGAAATCTGCGAGCCCGATCGAGGGCGCGGCGTCCGTCGCGAGCGGGCCGAGGCGTGAGATGCAGCCCCAGGCAACCAGCTTCTCCAAGGGCTTGCGCGCGGCGGTGTCGACGGGACGGAGCACGGAGGGGTCGAACTTCACCATCCGCGGCGTGAACTTGAACTGCGGGCGCAGCTGCTCGAACGCCTTTTCGAACGCGAGGATGACCTCGGCGCGCGTCGCGGGCCCCGGGGTGCCCCACTTCGGCGCGAAGCCCTTGACCTTGCCCCCGGAGAAGATGCGCAGGGCCGTCTCCACGTCCTTGAAGGTCGCGGCGGCCTCGGCGCGGGTGACCGGGGCGGGCTTCTGGGCAAAGGCCCCGACCGACAGGATCAGGGCGAGGCAGACAAGCGCGGCGCGTTTCATGGTTTCTCCTAAATCGTGCTGACGGCGCCGCTGTTGCGGATCGCGGTCAACTCCTCCAAAGCACGTCCGGTGCCGACAGCCACGCAGTTCAGCGCGTTGTCGGCCACCCGCACCGGGATGTCGGTCACGCTGTACAGCAGCCGATCAAGGCCCCGGAGCAGAGCGCCACCTCCCGTGAGCATGATCCCACGTTCGATCACATCGCTGCCCAACTCCGGCGGGGTCTCCTCCAGCACATTGCAAAGCTTTTCGGCGATCGCACGGACGGGCTCCGTCAGCGCCTCTCGGATCTCCTCGCTGCTGATCTCGGCGCTCTTGGGAAGCCCCGCCACCAGATCGCGTCCCCGAACCTCGTAGGTCATCTCCTGCTCGAGCGGATAGGCCGAGCCGATCTTGATCTTGATCTGCTCGGCCGTGGGCTCACCGATCATGAGGTTGTACGTGTTGCGGATGTGGCGGATGATCGCGTCGTCCATCTTGTTGCCGCCGACCCGCAGGCTCTGCGAAAGCACGATGCCGCCCAATGATATCACCGCGATATCGGTGGTGCCCCCGCCGATATCAACGACCATGTTCCCGCCCGGGGTCGAGATGGGAAGGCCCGCGCCGATCGCCGCGGCCATCGGCTCTTCGATGGTCATCGCCTCGCCCGCGCCCGCCTCCTTGGCGGCCTGGATCACCGCGCGGCGCTCGACGTTGGTGACGCCGCTCGGCACGCACACCAGCACGCGCGGCTTGAACAACCGGCGCTTGCCGCACACTTTGATCAGGATGTACTCGAGCATCTTGAGCGTGGTCGAGTAGTCGGCGATCACCCCGTCCTTCAGGGGCCGGATCGCGGCGATGTTGCCGGGGGTGCGCCCAAGCATCTCGCGCGCGTCGTTTCCCACCGCCAAGACCTTGCCGGTGGTGGTGTTGATCGCCACGACCGTGGGCTCGGACAACACCACACCGCGGCCCCGCCGATACACAAGGATATTGGAGGTGCCCAGATCGATGCCGATTTCTGGAATGAATTTCAAATCCGTGTCACGAAGAGGATTCGGACGCCTCCATCTCCGCGACACCCACGCGCTCGATGACGGCGCCGATGCTGCGCAACGTGGCCTCGAAGTGCTCGTAGCCACGGTCGATGAAATGGACGTTGCGGACGGTGGTGTCGCCCTCCGCGGCAAGCCCGGCCAAACAAAGGGCCGCACCCGCGCGCAAATCGCTTGCCTCGACGTTCGCCCCCCGAAGGCGATCCACGCCGGCAATCACCACCGAACGGCCCTCGGTGCGCATGCGCGCGCCCATGCGGTTCAGCTCCTGCACGTGGCCGATCCGGCTCTCGTAGATCGTCTCCTCGACGACCGACGTGCCCTCGGCAACGGCGAGCACGGCCGCCATCGGCTGCTGCATGTCGGTGGGAAATCCGGGATACGGCATCGTCTTGACGCGGATGCCCCGCAAGCGCCGGGGCGCAACCACGCGCACCCAATCGGGGCCTTCGCTCGCATCCGCTCCGGCCTCGCGCAACTTGTTCACCAACGCCGTCTGATGCTCGGGCATGATGCCGCGCGCCGTCACATCTCCACCGGTGATCGCGCCCGCCAGAAGATACGTTCCGGCTTGGATGCGGTCTGACGGGATCCGAAACTCGCACGGCTCCAAGCGTTTCACGCCGATGATCGTGATCGTGCTTGAGCCCGCACCCTCGATGCGAGCGCCCATGCGGTTCAAGAACTCGGCGAGCGATGTCACCTCGGGCTCGATCGCGGCGTTTTGGATCACGGTCGCGCCCGTGGCCAGGCACGCGGTGGTCATCAAGTGCTGCGTGGCGCCCGCACTCGGGAAGTCCAGATAGATCTCTGCGCCGACCAGTTTGTCGGCCTTCGCCATGTAGGTTCCGCCGACCAGCTCGACGTCGGCGCCGAGCAACGCGAGCCCCTTGAGGTGGAAGTCCACGGGGCGAGCGCCGATGCGGCATCCGCCAGGCGCGGGAAGGTGGGCGGTGCCTACCCGCGCCAACAACGGCCCCAAAAGGTAGAACGACGTGCGGATCGAGCGGACGATCTCTTCGTCGGCGTCTCCGTCGTAGATGTGCGTGCAGTCCACGGACAGCGAGTTCCCGCTCCACGCGACCTTTGCACCGAAACGTTCAAGGAGCCGAGCCTTGATGCGCGTGTCCGTAACATCGGGCACGTTGTGGAGAACGGTTGTTCCCTCCACCAAGATGAGCGCCGACATGATCCCCAGCGCGGTGTTCTTGCTTGCCGTGACCTCGACCTCGCCCCGCAGGGGTCGGCCTCCTGTGATTTGCAGTACGTTCATGCAACCCCTCCATCCTTGGTCGGTTGTGTCGTGAACATTGTATCCGGCATCTCCAGGAAACTCAAGTGTACTTGAACGGGGGCGCCCGGCACGTCTCACGCGAAGGCCAAGCGCTCTGAAAACCCCTCGAACACCGGGAGATAAAGCCCCCACTCCTCATGGGTCCGCGCGCGCAGATACACGGGAAGCGACAGATACGGCACGTAGTGGGGACGCCGTGGGCGCCGCGCCAGCCGCATGTTCGCCTGCTGCGGGGTCTTGTCGCCCTTCTTGAGATTGCACCGGCGGCAGCAAGCCACCATGTTGTCCCACGAGTTCGGCCCGCCCGCCCATCGCGGCACGACGTGGTCGATCGTGAGTTCCCTGCCGTGCAGGCCGCAGTACTGGCACGCGTAGCCGTCGCGCGCAAGCACCGAATGCCTCGAAAGCCGCAACTGGGGCATCGGCCTCCGCACGTTGTAGCGCATGCGCAGAACGCTTGGGGCCTCCATCGGGCCGCCGGCGGTTCGAAGCGGTTCTTCCCGCGCGTGCAACACCTCGACCTTGCCGATGATCATCAGACCCAGCGCCCGGCGCATCGTGCACACGTTCAGCGGCTCGTAGTTGCTGTTGAGGAGCAACACATCACGCGACAACACGGACCCCTCCCCCAACAAGAAGGGCTCGCACGCGCACGCATACGAGCCCCAATGGGCACTGCAGAAAGGCACGTATATGGGTCCCGTCCCAACTACACGGGCGTTGCCGCGATGCCAATAGGATCGATTGCGTGCGCATTTGCGTGTGTCCCTGCTTTCTAGACGTTTTTTGCGGGCCATGGGATGCACGCGTTTCTGGTTTGTCGTTGGTCGTTGGTCGTTTGTCGTCCGGATCCGGAGGGGTTCCACTTCCTCCCATCCGGACGACCAACGACAAACGACAAACGACAGACCACCAAACCATCAAACCATCAAACCACCAAACCACCAAACCATCAAGCAACCACCTCGAACACGCTGCGCGGGGTCTCGAGAACCCTCACGCGGTGCAGCTTGGCTGGCAACCTCCCCTCCAACCGATGGAAGATCTCCTGGGCGACGATCTCCGTGGTGGTCATCTTGCCCACAAGCTCCGGCACATCGATGTTGAGGTGCTTGTGGTCGTACCGGTCCACCACCTCGGCGTTCACGGCCGCGTCGATCTCGCCGATGTCCGCAATCATTCCCGTGCGCGGGTCTGGCTCGCCCACGACGGTCACCTCGAGCACGTAGTTGTGCCCATGGCCGTTGGGGTTGTTGCACTTGCCGAACAGCGCTTCGTTCTCGGCCTGTGAAAGCGCGGGGTCGTGCAGGCGGTGCGCCGCGGCGAATTCGTAGATTCGGGTAAGGGTCATCAGGGCGTTTTCCTTGTCGGTTGGGGCGGTCCACTCCGCGTACAGGACCTCGGTCTCGTCCAGGCGCAGGCGGGTCAGGCGCACCACGTCGGGCAGTCCGTCGAGGCGTCCCACGAGGTATAGCAGCAGGTTCTCAAGGCTCGGCGGCGTTCGGTCGAACGGGGGGATTTCGTCGTTGAGGCTGCGGCCGTCGAGCCGCGTCACGATGGCAGCGTCGAGCACGTCGTCGATCTCCTTGATGTTCACGACCATGCCCGTCCTAGAATCGACCACGCCAGTGCACTCTGCGTACATCACGTAGTTGTGCCCGTGGTTGTAGGGCGAGGCCCAGCGGCCAAACAACTCGCCGTTCGCCTCGGGGGAGAGGTCGGGGTTCCAATACCGGTGCCCGGCGGAAAACACGACACGGCGGATGAGTCGAACCACGTTCACGAACGCCCCCCGTACGGCTCGCCAAGGGCCGCCGGCGCCGCACGCCCACGACCCGCCGCCACCAGCACCACGAGCGCCGCAACGTAGGGCAGCGCGAGCAGGAGTTGGTGGGGCACGTTGCCCCCCTGGGCTTGAAACACGTATTGCAAGGAATCCAGATACCCGATTCCGAGCGCCGCCGCAAGCACTCCAAGGGGATTCCACCTCCCGAACGTGACCATCGCGATCGCCACGAAGCCCCGTCCCGCCACCATGCTCTCCGCAAACGAGCCCGTCACACCCACGCACAGGTACGCCCCCGCGGTGGCCCCCCGGCCGCCCCCCAGCGCCGGGCCCCCCCCGGTCCCAGAGCTTCGTCTCGAACGCCTTCTGCGTCGGCTGCACCTGGCCCGGC
>CAYJMZ010000175.1:0-6543 GCA_964370995.1 uncultured Fimbriimonadaceae bacterium
AGACGACCCCGGGCTACCGTCCGTGACCCCTTGCGGGGTCGGGATGGCGGGTGCGGCTTGGTGCTGCAACAAGGCCAACCCGGTGGTTGACTGGGCGCGGATGTGGCATCGCGTGCCAGGCCGTCCTTACGAACCCCGGGAGCACCCCCGACACGGGGGTGGCACGGGCATCACACGCGACCCCGTCGAGTGGGGGACTCGGGATGACGGCCGGCCCAACACCCATTACCCAACACCCAACACCCAACCGCGTGTCAAACTAGGGGCGTATGTCGACCATCTCTGTTCGTATTCCGCAGATAGGCGAGGGGTTGCAGGAGGCTCGGCTTGTGGCTGTGCTCAAGCAGCCTGGCGACGCGGTCAAGCGTGACGAGCCCATCTACCAGATGGAGACCGACAAGGCCGTGATGGACGTCGAGTCGCCTTACGAGGGCACGCTTGTCGAGTGGCTTGCGGCGGTGGACACGATCCTTCCCATCGGTGGCGAGGTGGCGCGCATGGAAGTGGCCGCGGGCGTTGAGGAGATGTCGGTGCATGGGACGGCCGCGACCGCAAGCGCCCCCGCCTCGGCGACTGTTGCAGAGGCCGATGGCGGAGGACGGAGCAGGGGCATTCCGCCGCGCACGCGGGCCTATGCGCGCGAGAAGGGGGTGTCCGACGACGTGCTGGGAACCGTGCCCGCGGCGGGCGCGAAGCTCATGCCCGACGACGTCGACGCGTACCTCGCGGGGCGCGCGGCGCAGGCTCCGGCGGCGATCGCGAACGACAAGTACACCGAAGAGGAGATGGGCCCCAAGCAGCGGCTACTGTCCTCCCGGCTCGTGCGGGGCACCCAACTGGTCGTGCCCGGCACCATCTCGGTGGTCGCGAACTGGGGGCCCATCGAGCGCCTGCGCACGCGCATGAAGGCCGGCGGCTCGGAGTTCCAGCCCTCCGCGTTCACCCTCTTCGCCTACGCCGTGGCGCGCGCGATGCCCGCCCACCCCAAATTCCGCTCCACGCTGATCGGCGATTCCACGGTGCGCACGTACAAGCACGCGTCCCTGGGGATCGCGGTGGCGCTGCCGGGCGACCTGCTGGTGGTCGCCGTGGTCGACGAGGCCGACACCTTGGATTGGAAGGCGTTCGCCGCAACCTGCCGCGAGCGCATCAGCCACGCCCGGGCCGGCCACGACCAGGCGCACGAAGGGGTGACCCTCAGCCTGACCAACATGCAGGCGCACGGCCTGCGCGACGCGGTGCCGGTCGTTGTGCCGCCCTCCGTGGGCACCCTGTTCCTCGGCGAGAGCTTCAACGCCCTCGATCCCTCAACCGATAGCGTGAAGATGCAGCGGGTGGTCAATTTGGGCCTCACCTTCGACCACCGCCTCATCAACGGGGTCGGCGCCGCCGAGTTCCTCAACGACGTGCGCACCCACCTCGAGACGATCGACTCCCTCGCGGTCTAGACATGAAGCCCCTCATCGGCATTACGCTGGAGTGCAGGCGAGAGTCCGGGAACGACCGCTCCGGCGGCACGCTTTCGCTGAACTGGAACTACGCCCAGCGGATCGCCGATCTCGGTGGGGTTCCGCTGCTCGTGCCGCCCCAAGCGGACATGGCCGTGGTCGCCGAGCTGCTCGACGGGTGGCTGATTCCCGGTGGATACGACATCGACGCCGCTCGCTTCGGCCAGCAGAACCACCCGAAGGCCGAACTTCAGGACCCCGAGCGGTATCGCAGCGAGTCGGAGCTGCTGAAGGCGTTGCCCGCCGCCGTTCCGATCCTCGGCATCTGCTACGGGTGCCAGTTCCTCAACGTGGCGCGGGGCGGCACCCTCGTGCAGCATCTGCCCGACGTGGTGGGCGATGATCGCCACTCCGGCGGAACGCGCGAGACGAACGCACTGGACCCCGACTCGCACCTCACGAGGGTCTTCGGTGCGGGCGAGGTTGAGGGCCTGTCGTTCCACCATCAGGCGTGCGGCGACCTCGGGGAGGGCCTTCGCGCCGTGTCACGCGCCCCCGACGGCACCATCGAGGCCATCGAAGCCACAGACCGCCCCTGGGTCGTCGGCGTCCAGTGGCACCCCGAGCGCCTGCCGCTGGACCCCACCACGCAACGGCTGTTCGAGGCGTTTGTGGCAAGGGCGGCCGAGTACCGCCAGGAACGAAGCAGGTGAAGCGCATCGTCAACGGGGTCGAGACCGAGCTGCCGGACCTCGTGTCCGAGTCCATCGAGCAGGCTGGACCTCTGTGGATCGTGCGCAGAGAAGGGGGCATGCACACCGCGGCGGCGGTCCGCGTGGGCGACGTGGTGCACGTGTCCTACCTCGGGCGCCAATATGCCGTGGAGCAACCAAACCGGGCGCGCGCGGCGAGGCAGCACGGCTCCGGGGAGGTTCGCGCGCCGATGCCGGGCCTGATCGTCGAAGTGTACGTTTCAAAGGGGGACCCCGTGTCCAAGGGTCAGAAGCTGCTGGTGCTGGAGGCGATGAAGACCCAACAGACCTACACCGCCCCCTTCGACGGGGCCATCGAGAGCCTGCCGGTCGCCGAAGGTGAACAGGTCGTCGAGGGCGCGTTGCTGGTGCTCGTGGTCGAGGGGCCGAGCGCTTGATCCGCATCGTCGAGGTCGGGCCGCGCGACGGACTCCAAAACGAGCCCACGCCAATACCAACCGACATGAAGGCTCGGTTCATCGAAGCCTTGGCCACCGCCGGAGCGCGCGAGATCGAGGCCACGAGCTTCGTCTCGCCCAAATGGGTGCCGCAGCTAGGAGACGCCGCGGAACTGTGGCCCCAACTCCCCAATGGTCCCCTCTACAGCGCCCTCGTGCCCAACGGGAAGGGGTTGGAGCGTGCCCTGGCGTGCGGGGTGCGGCGCATCGCGGTGTTCACGGCCGCCAGCGACGCGTTCACCCAGCGCAACATCCGCATGACGGTCGAGGAGTCCCTGCAAGCGATCCGCGAGGTGGTGGACGCATTCCGGCGCCAGTGCCCGGACGGGTGGGTGCGCGCCTACGTGAGCACCGCGTTCGAGTGCCCCTATGCGGGCCGCATCGACCCCTCCGCCACCGTGCGCGTGGCCACCAGGCTGGCGGAGATGGGCGTCGATGAGGTCACCATCGGCGACACGACCGGGGTCGCCGCGCCCCCGGAGGTGCGGACCCTCACCCGCGCGCTGGCCGGGGCGATCCCCATCGGCAAACTCGGGTTTCACTTCCACGACACGCGCGGAACGGCGGTCGCCAACGTCGCCGAGGCGCTGGACCAGGGCATCGGCACGTTCGACGCGAGCGCCGGCGGCCTGGGCGGCTGTCCGTACGCCCCGGGGGCCGGGGGCAACCTCGCCACCGAGGATCTGGTGTACTTCCTCGAGCGCAGCGGGATCCCTACCGGCCTGAACCTTGAGGCTGTGGCCCAAGCGAGTCTGGAGGTGTTGGAACGCCTTGGGCGGACTCCGGAATCGAAGGCGCAGCGGGCGGCGCTGGCCGGGTTGCGCCCCAGATAACCGCCGACGCGCCGATCAGGGCCACCACGCCGGTCGAAATCCACTCCTCCCTGTTGAGCGAGAAGCACTTCCAATTCACGATCAGCACGCACAAACCGATGGGCACCAGCGCCGGCAGCGGACCCACGAACAGCACCACCGCGAGGTACACCGCGAGGGTGGGCACCAAGGCTCGAAACGTGGCCGCGGGGCGCATCTCGAAGCGGTGGAGCGCCACAAAGAACATGCCCATGAAAAGCAGGTCGGCGGGGCCCACGTAGGCGGTCGCAGGCACCGCGCCGAAAACGGGGTGGCTCTGCACCTTGGGAATCGCCAGCCCGATCGTGGGCAGCAACGCGGGCTGCGCCTCCATCAACCGCCGGGTGAATCCCACCGGCGTGAGCACGAGGAACATGTCGAACGCAGCCAGAAACAGCGACACGGGGAGCAGAAGGTTGCGGTCCTTGAGCATCGTGGACAGGAACGCCCCGAGGCCCGCGCTCCACGTCACCAAACCCGCCTGGGCCACCGCGTTTGCGATCGCAGAGCCGAAACCCACGCCAAACACCCCCTGCTTGGCGGGAATGCCTAGGCCGAAGTGCGCGAGGGCGCCGACCACCACGAAGGCCCACGCCAGCTTGGCGGTCCACGGGTAGTCCGCGGCCTTGAACAGGCTCAGCACCGGGATGCCGATGAACAGCAGCGCCACCACGATCCCCAGCGGCACCAGCAGCGCGGGGTGAACCGGCAGGTACCCGAGCACCAGATTGAGGGCGATCATCACCCCCAGCGCGCAGCCGAACAGCACGAGGTTTCGGGTTCTGGGCTCACCTGAGCACAATGTTGGCCTCCACAAGGTCGGGGGTGAGGCGGTTGATCGCCTTGTAGTACGTCTCGACGACCCGCTCGGCCATCGCGTCGGACCCGTACTGGCGCACGAGTCGCACCGCGCCGTCCGAGAGCTTGGCCAACAGCTGCCCGTTGCCCAGAACCCGCAGGATCGCCTCGGAGAACGCCGCCGGTTCCGCGGGCACCAGCCAGCCGTTCTCGCCGGTGACCACTCCCGCGCCGGCACCGCCCCCGCCCACCACGACCGCGGGGAGGCCGTAGGTCATGGCCTCCTGGACCACCAGGCCCTGCGTTTCGGTGACGGACGGAAACACGAACAGGTCGGCCGCCGCGTAGTAGCGATCGACCTGCGCCCGGGGCACCTCCCCCACAAAGCGCACGCGGTCGCCGACCCCCGATGCGCGGGCAAGGGCGGACGCCTGGGTCCGGTACGGCCCGTCGCCAACCATCCACAGGCGCAGGGAGGGGTCTTGGGGGAACGCGATCGCCGCGGCCTCAAACAAGAGCCCCAGGTTCTTCTCGCGGGCGAGGCGGCCGACGTACAGCAGAATCTTCTGCTCGGCGGGGATCCCCAGTTGGGCGCGGATCTCGGCGCGCACGAACATGCCCCGCCTCGGCGCCCCCGTGGGCACGATCGTCGCGGGGGTGGTCACCGAATGCCGCCGAAGCCACCGCAAGGCCGCGGCGCTGGGCGTGATCACGTGGTCCACGTGGTTGTAGTAGAAGTTGGTGTGCTTCGCGATCTTGTGGCGCACGTACCGCCTGGGAAGGGGGATGTAGTGCGCGTACCGGTCGTAGAGCGTGTGGTAGGTGCTCACGATGGGAATCTCGTGGGATTGCGCCCACCGAAGGCCCACGAACCCAATGGGTCCCGGCGTGTGGGTGTGGATCACGTCGAACGTGTGCCGCCGGAAACGCCTCAGCATCGTGAAGTAGGGCGGGGGCGCGATGGGATACCCCTTCGACCACGGCGTCTCGAACGCGGGGAAGCGGTAGGTGTTCGGGTCGGGGTCCCTGTAGCCCGGGTACGCGGCCGTGAAAATATGCACGGAGTGCCCGGCGTTCCGCAGTTCGTGGACCAGGGCCTCGATGCTCACGCTCACCCCGTTGAGGATGGGGTGGGTGCTGTCGGAGAACAAGGCGACACGGAGGGGGCCGCCGCGCACTGGGGGTTACTCCTGGGGGAAGCGGCCGTGTTCGTCCACAAACCGCACGACGTCGCTGAGACGGAACCGCCGCTGTCCGCCGCGGGTGCGCTGGTGGGCCAGCCACTTGCGGTTGGTGTAGCGCCGCACGGTGGCGGGGCACACGCCGAGCAGGCGACTCGTTTCCTCAAGCGTCAATTCGGGGTCGAGGAGCCTGCGGATCAGTTCGTTGCGCGACTCCTTGAACTCGCCTCGGTAGTAGTTCGCGGTCACGGAGTCGTCGAAGAAGCCGGTGAGGAACTCGATGCTTCGCGGCAGGGTGCCCCACGTCTCCTGGAGTTCGGGGTCGACCTGTGGCGTGGTCGTGCGCTTGGCCCGGCGGGGGCGGGGCGCGCTCATCGTGGTCTTCTTGAATTTAGTCTTTTGGGGATCGTCGATCTTGACGGCGTGTTTGCCGTTGGGCGACACGTAGTCGGTCAGCGTGGGGAACGCTTGGTCGAGTTCGGGGCTGGGAAGGTCCTCCGGGGTCTTTTTTTGGGAGTCGCGGAAGGCGCTCTCAATGTAGGCCAGTGGATCAAATTCGTTGGTTCTCAAAATCGATTCCTTGAATGGGGTCGGCGGCGCAGCTAGTTTACATAAATGTAGCGCCTTTTGGCCCGGCCCTTGGTCATAAGATGAGCATCGCGTCTCCGAAACTCAAAAACCGGTACTCGCGGGCCAGCGCTTCTTGGTACGCGGCCGACACCGCGTGGGTGCCCGCCATCGCCGCAAGAATCAGCAGCATCGTGGTACGCGGCATGTGGAAGTTGGTGAACATGCCGTCCACGACTTGGAGGGTGGACTCGGGCCGAAGGAACAGCCTCGACACGGTTTCGCCGGGTTCGACGCGGCGTGGCCCCCGTGCGAAGGTCTCGAGCGTGCGCACCGCCGTGGTGCCCACCGCGACGATCCGCCCGGTGCACCGTTCGATGGCGTGTGCGGTATCGGGGGGCAGGGAGCAGCGCTCGCCGTGCATGTGGTGGTCGTCGAGGTTGTCGGCGGCGATGGTGATCTGGCCGCCGGTGAGCGCCAGCGAGAGG
>CAYJMZ010000176.1:0-6540 GCA_964370995.1 uncultured Fimbriimonadaceae bacterium
GGGAAGCGGGAAACGAGAAACGGGAAACGGGTTCTTTTGAGGCCCTTTACCCAAACCGCCCCGTCTCAAGCCCGATCCCCGATCCCCGATCCCCGATCCCTGCTACCGCATCACAAGCACGTCCGCGCAGCGCTCGGTGTACGAGTGCTGCACGTGGAGCAGGTGGAGGGGGAGTTCGCAGCGGGACCAAACCGGTTCGTCGCGGTTCATGTACGTGTGGAATACGTGGGCCCCGTCGCGCGTCTTGCCCCACCGCGGTGACCCGTGTCCGCTGAAGATGATCACGTACATCCCAGCGGGGATCAACGCGTCGTCGTTGAGGATGTGCGTTCCCAAGCGGGCGTCGCTCGTGCGGAGGGCGCCTTCGGACAGCAGGACGTGCCCCTTGAGTGCCGCTCGAAGGGCCCCCTGGTTCTGCAGAAGCACGAACTCCCGCTCCGCATGCTCGCTTCTCTGGACGCCGACGATCCGGATCAATGCACTCCTCCTCGGTTCTCTAAGGACGTGGGCAGCTCGCAAATCGGTGCCCGGAATCCGTTTGCATGGGCCGAAAAGCAACCGGCGGCTCCGTCCAATAGAAGCATATTGCACGGGCCGCCAGAGTCCAAACGGGACTTTTCCACATCTGTCCACCGGAGGACCCTACGAGCGCTCCTCGAGGTTCCACGCCGCACGCTGAAGAAGCGACACGGCGTCGGCCACGTCCTGCTCCCCGAGGCCCTGGACCAGCGCGTCCTCGATCTTCGCCAGCGCGACCAGCACCTTTCGAAGCACGGCGCCGCCCTTTCGCGTCACGTGGACCCGATGCACGCGCCGATCCCTCCCGTAGGGCAGTTGCTCGATCAACCCCTGGGCCACCGCTTGCTTGATGGACTCGCACAAGGACGGGGCCGTGATGCCCAGCCGCCGCGCCAACTCGGCCTGACTCGCCTTCCCATCTGCGGCGTGCGCGGCGCTGAGGAGCTCGAAAGTGGAGAAGTTGATGCCCGCGCGTGCCAACTCCGGCTCCAACCGCGCCGCGACAAGCTCCGAAAGCACCGAAGCCTGCGCCGAAAGAGAAGTGCGCAACGATCGTTCGCCTACCATATCATTAGGATACCTAACGGTCTGATCGGGGATCGGGGATCGGGGATCAGGGATCGGGGATTCATGACTCGACATCCCCGATGTGGAGGCTCTGTGACCGCGTGTTTGCGAATGGGAACGCGACCCTTCCAAATCTCCCTTTGAGAACGCCTTGCCAACCCCAAGCGTTAATAGGGGTGATGCAACGTTTTCGATATCTGTGGGTTGCCTGTCTCGCTGGGGCGGTCGTCGTGGGGTGCGCGCCCAAACCCGTGCCCGAGGTGCCGCCCAAGTTGGTCGCCCGGGGCACGCCCGTGCGGCTGATCCTTCTCGACACCCTCGACTCGGGGGGTTCCGACGATGGGTCCCGGGTTGCGTTGATGGTCGCCGAGGACGTCGTGGCGGGCGGCCAGGTTGTCGTGCGGCGAGGGGCGCCCGCGGAGGGCGTCGTGGCGTACTCCCGGGCCGCCGGCACCCTTTCGGCGCTGGCAAACACCCCCGCGCGCCTGTCCATTCGATTGGAGCGCACGTGGGCCGTGGATGGCTCCGAGATCGCACTCAGCGCAGAGGCCGACCCAAACGAGCCCTACTCGTTCACGCGCTCGAATACGAGCCTGGGCGCCGGCGAAGCCGCGCTACCGGAAGGCACGGCGGGGGCGGACGCGCAGAAACTGCTGGAGTCCGTGGCGGCCAACCTCGAGGAAGGGCGGCCCCTCGACCTGCGCGACGAGGCGACCTCCCGCGCCCTTACCGACGCCGCGGATCGCCTGGGCATGGGGGCCACGAAGCGGCTGATCCAGGGCGGTGAGATTTCCAAGGCCAGCTCCCTGCTTGACCAGGTGCGCCGAGGAGGGTCTGCAGCCGCCCTCGTCAATGGCGCGGCGCTCCCAACCGTGGCCGCCGCACTCGAACTCGCCAAATGGGCCGGCGACGTGGGCAGCCGCATGTCCAAGATGCTCAAAGGCCGCAACATCAAGGCGCATCTGGGCACTCCCGTTCCGGCGGTCGTGGCCAAAGACGCCCACGTGAAGTGTTGAGTGCTGAGTGTTGAGTGTTGAGAAGGACTAGGATCGATCCCCTTAACACTCAACACTAAACACTGAACACTTCAGCCTTTGGCGCCGCCGAGGATCCAATCGCTGATCGCTTTGATTTCTTCCTCGGGGAGCGGGGGCTGGTCCTTGGGCATGGCAGGCTGGCGCTCGCCCCTGAGGTACATGAGGATTTCGCTCTTGGCGGGGTCTCCCGGAACCACCGTGCGACCGCGGCCCGCGGCCATCAGCGTCGCATACGAGGAGAGGTCGAGACGCCCAGAGCGCATCTGCTCACTGTGGCAAGGCATGCACCGTTTCAGGAAGATCGGGGAGACGTCGGCGAACGTCGACTCGGGGACCGCAGGCTTCTCGACCTTGGCCATGCCCTTGGGTGGGGCGAACGCCGGAACATTGGTGGCATCGCTGAGCTCCAACAGCGTGGCGATGACCAGCGTCTCGTTGCCATCGACCTTCGACGAGAATCCGCGCACCAGTCCCGTCTTGGCGTCCACGTAAGCGGTGATGGCTTTGAGCGCGGGGGGCGCGGTGATGAAGGTCACCTCGCTGCAAAGCACGCCCTTGATGTTGCGCTTGACCCCTGTGGCCATGCCCGTAGCGTCCTTGAACGGATCGGCGCCGAAGAAGCCGGACCAGATCCAAATCGGCTCGGAGGCCATCCGCTTGGCGAGTTCTCCCGCGGGCATTGCCGCCTCGGTGTACTCCTTTTTGACGGGGTCGACGACCCACAGGGTGGTCCCGTCGAGGGCAACCTGCCGGCTCGGACTCTGCCACTGCAGAACCGACGGGCGCGCCATCACGAGATGGTGTTCCACGGGTAGACCCGGAATGGTCTGGACGGTATACACGATCGTGGCGCTTTTGGCCTTGCCCAGCGCGGCTTGGTGGGCGGCGAATTGGCTTTGGGCGCCTGGGTTGCTGAATCCCGCCAGTGCCATTGCACCGGCGGCCGCGAGAATGGGAAGTGATTTCTTCATAAGGGCTCCAAACAGGGTACGCCACAATGCGGGCGTGGCGCTCCCTGAAGAATAATAAGACATGCGATTCTTGACCGCCACAATGTTGCTGACGCTCTCCCTGGGCTTCGCGGGCTGCGAGGACCCCAAGAAGGAGGCCCAGCCCGCCCCTGCGCCCATCGTGCAGACGCCCGCACCGACCCCCGCCACGCCAGAACAGGACGTCGCCATGCCCAAGGACGGCGAAGAGGTTGCGGTGATGAAGACCAACCTCGGGACGATCATCCTCGCGTTCGCCCCGGACAAGGCGCCGCGCCACGTGAAGAACTTCAAGGATCTCGCCACGAAGAAGTTCTACGACGGGACGCTGTTCCACCGCGTGATGCCTGGGTTCATGATTCAGGGCGGCGATCCCAACTCGAAGAGCCCCGACCGCAGCACCCACGGCATGGGAGGGCCGGGCTACAAATTGGACGCCGAGTTCAACGACATCATGCACGTGCGCGGGGTGTTGAGCATGGCTCGGGTGAAGGATCCCAACACGGCCGGCAGCCAGTTCTTCATCATGGTCGGCGAAGATGACTTCTTGAACGGCGCGTACTCGGCGTTCGGGCACGTGGTGAAGGGAATGGACGTGGTGGACAGGATTGTCGCCTTGCCTCGCGACCCGAAAAACAACCCCCTTCCTGAAAACCCCGCCCGCATCGAATCGGTGCGCGTCGTGAAGTGGCCGGTGAAGTAGGTCGGCGAACGGCTGAGGCTTGCGGTACCCTCTAGAAGTGTCGATATCGATGTTGAGGGTCGGCCTCGTGGGCTGGCCTCAAGGGGGAGGAATATGATTAGGAGAGCTGTGTGTGGACTCGTCTTGGGGTCTGCAACGTTTGCTTGTGCCCAGTTGCCGCCCGAGGTTGCGGGGGCCCAGGCGATCAACGAGGCGTATCTTCGCCTCGTGGCGCCGCAAGCCCGGTTGTTCAAGACCGCGGGCAAGGTCGAGCGCGTGTACGGCGCGCCGTTCAGCTACGGGCGCAACCCCGTGGAATCGGCGTCCGCATTCGTGTCGCAGTACCGCGAGCTTTTCACGCCCGACCGAGGCGTGTTCGAACTTGAAGGCACGCAAGAGGTGATGAACGGGAAGTTCACCGCGGTCAACTTCCGGCAGACCCACGACGGTCTCCCCGTGGATCGCGGTTACCTCACGGTGCTCGTCCGCAGCGAACCGGAGTATCCCGCCGTGCTGGCGAGTTCGGGCGCGCGCCTCGTGTCCGGGAAGCTTGGTGCGGCCACCGTCGGCTCGAAATCCGCCATCGCGGTCGCCCGTAAAGCAAAACCCGTGCTGAAGGTGTTCACCGATCCCGAACTCGTGTCCTATCCCGGCGAAGCGCGCACGTACCTTGCGTGGCGTTTTGTCGGCGACTCGAACAACTTCAAGAAGCCCGAGCGCTACGAGGTGTTTGTGGATGCCCTGAGTGGCGTGGTGCTCGAGTGGCGAAACAAGATCTACAACGTCGATGTGCTCGGCAACGTCGAGGGCCGGTTCACGCCGGGCCTGAAGCCGGACCAGCCGAACAACCCGACGGTCATGGGACCCATCCCCGGGATCCGGGTCAACATCACGAGTGGCAGCACGACCTTTGCAAACTCGCTGGGGGCCTTCCTGCTTCCCAACGCGGGTTCGACGCCGGTGACCGTCAATTCGACCCTCGTGGGCCGCTGGGTCAGGGTCGCAAACAGCGTGGGTTCGGTGCTGTCCCTGAGCCAGACCGTGACCCCGCCAGGCCCGGCGAACTTCACGTTCAACCCGTCGCCCACGCAGCTGACCACCTCGCAGATGAACGCACTCCTCCAGACGGAGCGGGTTCACAATTTCGCGAAGTCGATTATCCCGACGTATCCGGGGATCGACGTTCCGCTCGTGGCGAACGTGAATCTGGTCAACACGTGCAACGCGTTCTTCAACGGCAGTTCCATCAACTTCTACCAAGCGGGCGGCGGGTGTCCAAACACCGCATACAGCTCGGTTGTGTGGCATGAATATGGACATTTCATCATTTCGTCGGGGCACCCGAGTGCGGCTGGCGACTACCACGAGGGCATGTCGGATGTGACCGCGAACCTGCTGGGAGACACCCCGTGGCTCGCCGAGGATTTCTTCGGCCAGGGCACCGGCCCCCTGCGCAGCGCGATCAACAACATCCGCTACCCGTACTCTGGCGACGTGCACACCGGCGGACAGGTGATCAGCGGTGCGTTCTGGCTGACCCTTCTCGAGCTCGATCAGACGGTCGGGCACACGCAGGGCATGGCCTTGGCCCGCAGCTGGTACCTCAACAGCATTCTGCTGCGCCCCGCGGGGATCAACCCGGCGGTCACCATCGACGTGCTCACGCTCGACGACGACGACAACAACATCTTCAACGGGACGCCGCACTACCAGGAGATCGCCACCGGATTCGGGGCGAAGAACCTCGATGCGCCGGTGCTTGATTGGGTGACCATCACGCCCACGCTGCTGCCCCCGTATCTGGTCAAGACCCTCAACCCGGCCCGCGACGAGACGATCCGCTCGGAGCTGATCCGCCTGTTGGTCACGGACAACGTGGGAACGCTCGATCCCACCACGGTGAGGGTCTGGATCTCGGTCGATGGCGGCGCGTACAACCCGACGCTTCGGTTTGTGCCCCTCGGCGGCGGGCAGTTCCGGGGCGCGGCACCGATGCCTGCGGGCGGGCATGCCGCGCGATACTACATCGAGGCCAAGGACACACAGGGGCGGCCATCCTACTTCCCGCGAGGCGGCCAGAGCTCCCCCATCGAAGTCGTGGTCGGCAACGACCTCGCCACCATGTTCGAGGATACGTTCACGTCCAACCTGGGCTGGAGCGTGTCGAACACCGGCCTCTCCACAGGTGCATGGTTCCGGGACAACCCGAACGGTTCGTACCTCAACGGCGCGGCGGCGAACCCCGAGAATGATTCGGACGATTCCGGCACGTTCTGCTTCTTCACGGGGCAGGCATCGCCGGGCGCCGCGGTGGGCACGGCGGACGTCGATGGTGGCCCGACGCGGCTGCGCTCGCCGACGATCAACCTCGCCGGCTCGAACGCGGTGATCGAATACCGTCGCTGGTACTTCAACGACGATGGGGATGACGCCTTCACCGTCGAGATCTCGAACGACGGCGGGGCCACGTGGAGGACCGTCGAGACCGTGATGTACGCGGGCTCGGAGAACCAATGGGTGTTCCGGCGGTTCGCGGTCAGCAACGTCATCGCGCCGACGGCTAACGTCGTGTTGCGATTCTCAGCCATCGACAACCCGAACAACTCGATTACGGAGGCAGGCGTCGACCACTTCGTGGTTCGGCGTATCGTGCCCGGCGGGTAAGGCTCATCAGTCCCCCCTCGCTTTGGCGGGGAGGGGGGCCATTCCGACAGGCGTTGGGGATGCCCGGAGCCCCTATTTGGAG
>CAYJMZ010000177.1:0-6493 GCA_964370995.1 uncultured Fimbriimonadaceae bacterium
AATCTTCGGGTAGCGGACCGACACCGCATCGAGCCAGGAACCCGAATTCTAAAGCATGAAGGACATCTAGTGCGAAACTGCGCGTCACGTATGGGGACTGACTTCGCACGGTCGAGTGGGTCGAACAAGACGGCCTGAGCTTTGGTCAACGTTCTGGTGGCCTAGAAGCATGAGGCCGTGCCCCGAGGTGATACCATGGGAAGTATGCACTGGCATTCGTTCCGCAGAGTCATGCTCATCGGTTGTACTGCCGTGACTTGCCTGTCCCTCGCTGCAGTCCGGTTCCAGAGTCCCGCACCCATAGCTTTCGCGCTCGTCCTCGCGCAGGGGGGATATACCGTATCCCCATTTTCCCGTCCCCCGCTCGAGGGCGAACTATCCGCTGCAACGGTCTTTCAGATTGCCAAGACCTCCGCCACAGCAGCCGGATTGCCGATGAGCACCCCTGCAGTGGTCGAGCTTGAGGAAACCAAGAGCTTTGGACGCAGATGGTCAGTGCTTTGGCCCGACAAAGTGGAGACGCATATTAATCCCATCACCGGCTCAATCGAATTGCTAACGAACACGGTGCGTGAAGACCTGCTGCAGGCCGGGCGAGCGCAACCCACCTCGTTCCTGATCGCTAACGAGCAAGCTGCCAAGACCAGAGCGCTTGCCATCTTTCGGGCTGCAGGTGCGCCCCAGGATATCTTTGTTGCAGAAGCAAGACTCACGGAGGAGGTAAGCCCAGGATTCGCATGTGCGACCGTGGAGGTGAAAAGAAGACACCTAAACCGGCGCATCCTCGGTGCTTTTGGATTAATGACGCTCGATAGGGCGGACGGAGTGCTGGTTAGCTTGCAGCAGAGCTGGTCGTATGTCATCGAAACAGAACACCCGATTTTGAGTGTGGACCAGGCAAGAAGCCGGGCGAGGTACGTGTATGAGGTCCATCTCATTCCATCGGACCCGTATCCACCCGCCCAAACGGAGCCCGAATTGGCCTACGTACATCCGGGAGATGCCTTCGGGTCGAGTCCGTATCCCAAGAATGAGACGATTCTCCGGATGCGCCTCGCCTACATCGTCGCCTTCGGCCCCGACAAGGTGTGGATCGACGCGGTGACCGGCGGTTGCCTCGGAGGATCGAAAGCCCAGCGGCGTCCACAGTAATTCCACACCTGGGAGTGGCCCCGACAGAGAAGCTGCGGCGCTCGGGCTTTTGGTTTGACCGACTTCTGGTGCGCGATTCTCAGGATCGGTTTGTCGTGCCACTGCGGCCACGGGGAGGTAAAGTGCGCCGCGAATGGTGCAACCGCTCGCTTCGTGGACCGATGCCTTGCGTGCAGCCCGGGCGCTGGGGCGTTTGGGCTTGGGCGCGGTTGCGGCCGAGGCCGGTGGCGAGCGTGTGGCGCGGTGTGCCGAGAGGCTGATCGCGGCGGGGACTTCCTCGGAGTTGCCCGCCTCGGGCTGGTGGGTGCCCGGGCGCGTGGAGTTGCTGGGCAAGCACACGGACTATGCCGGTGGCCGGAGCCTCACGTGCGCGACCGAGCGCGGGTTTTGCGCGGTGGCCGTCGATTGCCAGGACAGGAACCTCGTGGTCCACACCGGCGACGAATCCGCCCGGTTTCCGTTGTTTGGGGACGCCGAAGGGCCGCGCGAGGGGTGGCGTCTGTACCCAAGCGTCCTCGCGCGGCGGGTGGTTTCGGACGTGGACGACATCGAATGGGGCGCCGAAGTTGCGTTTGAGAGCGATCTTCCACCCGACGCGGGCCTCAGCAGTTCGAGCGCCCTGCTCGTGCTTGTGTTCCAGGTCTTGGCCCGCGCCAACGGGTGGCAGAGCCACCCCAAGATGGCCCGCATCGCGACTGACCGCTTCGAACAGGCTGATTACGCGGCGTGCGTTGAGAGCGGACGCCCCTATGCGGGCTGGGCCTCGGGCGGCGAGGGAGTCGGCACCCGCGGGGGCAGCGAGGACCACGTCGCGATCCTGTGCAGCACGCCGGGCGAGGTGGGTCTGTACAGCTATCAGCCTGTGGTCGAACTCGGTCGCACCCGCTGGCCGGAGGGCTGGGTGCTGGCGATCGGCGGATCGGGCATCGGCGCGCACAAGGCCGGCAACGCGCGCGACGCGTACAACCGGGCCTCCGATCAGGTGGCCGCCCTGTGCACCCGCGTGGGGGCCCATGAGGGGCTCGGCGCTTGGCTGGCCGCATCGCCGGGGCGCTTGGAGCAGCTGCGCGCGGACGTGCGCGGCGACGCGGCGCTCACTGATCGGCTGGAGCACTTCGTCGCCGAGGACGCGTGGGCGGCGGACGCGTATTCGGCGCTGGCGTCGGGTGATATCGCCGAGTTCGCGCGCGTGGCCAACGCGTCGCACGCGCTCGGGTGCTCGCTGCTGCGCAACACCACTCCAGAGACCGAAGCGCTGGCCGTGGCCGCCGTTGCCGAGGGGGCCGTCGCGGCGTCCACGTTCGGTGCGGGGTTCGGCGGCAGTGTGTGGGCGCTGGTGGCTGAGTCCCGCGGGGCTGATTTCCTCCAGCGATGGGCGGCTGCGTACGGGGTGAGTTGCCCGCATGTGCAGCCGGGGGAGTTCTTCTTCTCGGCTCCCGGACCCGCGGCGCATCGGTTGGCGCTTGGCCTTGAGGATTGAGGATTGAGGGTTCAGGATTGAGGATTGAGGATTGAGGATTCAGGATTGAGGATTGAGGGTTCAGGATTGAGGGTTCAGGATTGAGGGTTCAGGATTGAGGATTGAGGATTGAGTCCGGAACTCGGATTCGTGTTGCAGTGACATGGGCAAGCCAATTCGGGCTCAAATCCTTAATCCTCCAATCCTGAATCCTCAATCCCGATTCCGCTTGACTTCGAGGGGCGCGCAGAGCACACTCTCGGCTATGGACTCAGTGCTCGTATTGTTGCAGGCGACGTTGCCCGGATCGGTTGAACAGGTGCGTCCACGGGTTGAGGCCGCGCTCAAGGAGCAGGGATTCGGCATCCTGACCGAGATCGATGTGGCTGCGACGTTGCAAGAGAAGATCGGCGAGACGATCGAACCGTATCTTGTGCTCGGCGCGTGCCATCCCAAACTCGCGCATCAGGCGTTGCAGATCGCGAGGGCTGTGGGGCTGTTGATGCCGTGCAACGTCGTGTTGCGAGGGGTTCAGGGCAGCGTCGAGGTCAGTTTTGCGAATCCCGAGGCGTTGTTCAGGGCCCTGCCGGTCGACAAGCAGGGGGCGCTTGTGGACATCGCCAACGAGGTCAAGCGCTGCTTTGCCGCCGCGCACGCATCGCTCGTTGCGGGCTAGGCGCACCGCCTCCTCACGATTTCCTCACATGAATGGCCGATGCTATGCTCGGTCGAATCCATGCGAATCTTGGTTGTAGAAGACGACGACGTGATTGCGGATAGCTTGAAGGCGAGCCTCGAGCGGGCGCAGTTCGTCGTGGACGTGGCGCGCGACGGCGAGGTTGGGCTGGAGCGCGCGATGTGCGGGCCCTACGCCCTGGTGGTGCTCGACGTGATGCTGCCCAAGCGCAACGGCATGGACGTGTGCGCCGCCCTGCGCAGCGCCGGGGTGCGCACGCCGATCCTGATGCTCACCGCGCGCGATGCGGTTGAAGACCGGGTTCGGGGGCTCGATGCCGGCGCGGACGACTACCTGCCCAAACCCTTTGCGTTCAAGGAGTTCATGGCCCGCGTGCGTGCGCTGCTGCGGCGCGAGGCCGTGCACAAGGCGCAGGTCGTGGAGGTCGGCGACCTGGTGATCGACTCCGCTGCGCGCAGGGTCACGCGAGGGGGCGAGGAGATTGCCCTGACCCCGCGCGAGTTCGAGCTGCTCGAAGCGCTGGCGCGAAACGAGGGGCGCACGCTCACGCGCGAGATCATCCAGGAGCAGATTTGGGGCGACGACGAGAGCTTCTCGAACACCGTGAGCTTTCACGTGGCGCTGCTCCGCAAGAAGATCGAGGCCGAGGGCGTGCCGAAACTGGTCCACACCGTGCATGGGGTCGGCTATGTGCTGCGAACGCCGGAGGCCACCTGATGGCGCTGTCGTTCCGTGTGAAATTGAGCCTGTGGAACGGCGCGGTGATGGCGGTGGTGCTGGGCGGGTTTGGCCTCGCCATCGTGTACGCGGCTCAGAGTCGGCTTGAGGAGTCCGTCGATCGGGAGTTGCGCGACCGTGCCCACCGCTTCCAACGGATGTTCTCCCAAGGTGGCCGGGGCTTTCCCGGTGGGGGGCGTGAGGGAGAACCGCGCGGCCAAGGCGGGCCACCTCCCGAGGGCCGTGGCGAGCCCAACCGGCCGTTCGGCGTGCAGAGTCCGGGGTTCGATCCGCAAACCGAGCGTCTTGCCGCGTTGCGCCGTCCGAGGTTCCTCGACAGCGCCGGCAAGGGCTTGGGACCGTACGCGCTCGGCCCTTGGGACGCGGCGTTGTTCCACGACGCGTTGAAGGGGCGGGAGGGCTTTTCGACGGTGGTGGCGGAAGGTCAGCGCATTCGGGTGTTCTGCGTGCCGTGGAAGGCCTTCGACGGCAAGCCCGGCGCAGTCCAGATCGCCCGCGAGTTGAGCGACGTCGAGCAGGGATGGGGGCGACAATTCAGCGCGCTGGCCACCCTGCTTCCGATCGCCCTGATTGTCGCAGGTATCGGTGGGCTGTTCCTCACAGGCCGCGCCCTGAGACCGGTGCGCCGGGTCACCGAGGCTGCCGAGGAAATTGGGGCACACGACCTTTCGCGCCGGCTCGAGGTGGAGGGAGACGACGAGCTGGGCCGGTTGGCCACGACCTTCAACGGGATGATCGCGCGCCTCGAAGATGCGTTCGAGCGGCAACGGCGGTTTACGTCGGACGCCTCGCACGAACTGCGCACCCCCTTGACGAGAATCAAGTTGGCGACGAGTTCGGCGCTCGACGGCGAGGGCGAGCTTGACCGGTACCGGAAGGCGCTCGAGGTGTCGGACAGCGCTGCCGATGCGATGTCGCGCCTCGTGCAGCAGCTGCTGTTGCTCGCGCGCAGCGAAGGGTCCCAGGTGGTGCTGCAAGAGGAGGACCTCGAGGTGGACACCCTCCTGCGCGATGCCGCCGAAGCCGTTCCCGAATTGGGGGCGCGGTTCAGCGTGAGCGAGCCGGACGGGAGCGTTCGGGTGCACGGCGATGCCGAGTTCCTTCGCCGCATCTTTGAAAACATCTTGGAGAACGCCTCGCGGCACACCCCCTCCGATGGAACGATCGTCGCGACGGTGCTTTCTCGCGACGGGGGCGTGTACGTGTCGGTGCGGGACACGGGCGAGGGCATCGCCCCCGAGCATCTTGAACGACTCACGGAGCGCTTCTACCGGGTCGACGACGCCCGCACCAGGGCCGACGGCGGGTGCGGCCTCGGGCTGGCGATCACCAAGGGATTGGTCGAGGCGCACGGCGGGTCGCTGAGGGTGGAAAGCGAGCCGGGGGTGGGCACGTGCGTCTCCGTCGATTTGCCGGGCCGTGCTGTTTCGGCCGCCTAACGATTTCCTCATGCCGACGGCATACGATGGGTGAAGACGCCAACAACGGCGCAAGGAGACGACTCGTGAAGAATCAAGGTTGGATTCCCTTTGTGGCAACGGTATCGGCAATCGCCATTTCGGCCGCGGTTTTGGCGCAAGGGCCCCCGCAGGGGCAGGGACAGGGACGCGGCCAGGGCCAGGGTGGCTTCGGCCGTCAATTTGGCGGCGGCATGCGCAACCAGGGTGGCCCGGGCATGTTGATGCGCAAGGACGTTCAGGTTGAGCTGAAGCTGACCCAGACGCAGATCGACAAGATCCAGGCGGAGTTTCCACCGAGAGCCCCAGGTGGCCCCGGCGGTCCCGGTGGCTTTGGTGGTGGTGGCGGCGGTGCTGGCGGTGCCGGTCAGGGCGGTGCTGGCGGCGGCGTGGGTCGCGGTGGCGGCCAGGGTGGCCCCCCCGGCGGACCGGGTGGCAACCCCGAAGAGATGGCCAAGCGACTGGCAGAGCAGAACGCGAAGCTCAAGGCCATTCTCGACACCAAGCAGTTCAAGCGCTATGAAGAGCTTGGGCTCCAACTCGAAGGCACCCGTGCATTCCAGCGCCCCGACGTCGCGAAGCAACTCGCGATCACGGAGGCTCAGCAAGAGCAGATCCGCACGGTGCGGCAGGAAGCCATGCAGGAGATGATGCAGGGCGGCGGCTTCGGTCGCGGCGGCGCTGGCGGAGGTCAGGGTGGCGGCCAGCAGGACATGCAGGCCATGCGAGAGCGCATGCAGAAGATGCAGGCGGAGATCGACGCCAAGGTGCTCGCCGTTCTCACCGCCAAGCAGAAGGCTCAGTTCGAAGAGATGAAGGGTAAGGCCTTCAAGTTCGACCAGAACCCAGGCGGCGGCTTCTGAGCCTCGCAGACCCAACAACGGGGCCGGAATCCGTGAGGACGCCGGCCCCGTATTGTTGCGCGCAGCCTAGCGGGGTGCTGAGGAAGGGGCTTGCACCCTATGTTCTCGCGCCACGGACGTTTCCGAT
>CAYJMZ010000178.1:0-6445 GCA_964370995.1 uncultured Fimbriimonadaceae bacterium
TCGCAGACGTGGACGTCCGCGCCACTATGCAAGAGGCTTGTGGGTCGAGATCCGCCTCTCTAAACCGTCGGGATTTCGCAGACGTGGACGTCCGCGCCACTATGCAAGAGGCTTGTGGGTCGAGATCCGCTTCTCTAAACCGTCGGCAGCCTCAGCATCTCCAGAGCCTTGTGCGCCACCTTCGAGCCGGTGAACCCGAACTGCTTGGCGAGATCCGGCGCTGGTGCGGAGGCGCCGAAGCGATCGAGGCCCACATGGCGGTTCGCGTAGCGCGCCCAACCAAGGGTCGACCCCGCTTCCACCGAAAGCGTCGGCACATCGCGGGGCAACACGCGCTGGCGATATGCCTCGGGCTGGGCTTCAAACCGAAACCACGAGGGCATGCTGACCACGCGGGTTGGAACACCCTGGGCTTCGAGCTCGTCACGCGCGTCCACCGCGATGCCGACCTCGCTGCCCGTGGCCACGAGGATGCAGCGCGCCACGCCCGACGACGCCTCCCGCAAGATGTAAGCGCCCGACTCCGCGGGGTGCACGGTGCCGTCTCCCCGATCCGACGGCTCTGGGGTCAGGCACTGCAGGCTTTGCCGCGACAGAATTAGCGCGCAGGGCGTGTGTTTCGACTCCAAAGCCACCTTCCAGCACGCGGCGACCTCGTGCCCGTCGGCGGGACGCAGCACGTTGAAGTTGGGAATCGCGCGCAGAGACGCGAGATGCTCGATGGGCTGGTGGGTGGGCCCGTCCTCCCCCAGGAAGATCGAGTCGTGCGTGAACACGAAGATGGAGGGGCACTCCATCAGCGCCGCAAGCCTCAACGCGGGCCGGCAGTAATCGCTGAACATCAGGAACGTGCCCGCAAACGCACGGACGCCTCCGTGGAGGGTCATTCCGTTGATCGCGGCCGCCGTCGCGTGCTCGCGGACTCCGTAGGCCACGTTGCGCCCACCGGGGTTGTCCACTTGCATGAGTTCGCAGCCCAAGAACGTCGAGTTAACGCTGCCCGTGAGGTCGGCGCTTCCCCCGATAAGGGTTGGGAACGCCGCGCCGATGCCGTTCAGAACCCTGCCGCTCGACGCGCGCGAGGCCAACGCATCGTCGATCACGGGCAGGACCGCGGGCCAGTTCGAGGGCATCTTGCCCGCCAGAGCGTCTTGCAAGGCTCGGTGCCTCTCGGGCGCCGCCGATGAGAACGCCTCCATCCGCTCAAGCCAATCGCTTTCCCACGACACCCCGCGTTCGACGGCCTGACCGTACTCGGCCCTCACCGCGTCCGGGACGAAGAACAGGGGCTCTTGAGGAATTCCCAAGGCGTCCTTCGTCAGCCGAACCTCCTCCTCTCCCAGCGCCTCGCCGTGCACTTTCGCCGTGCCCGCCCGGTGGGGACTCCCAAAACCGATCACCGTCTTGGCGAGAATCAGGCTTGGACGCGCGGTCTCTGCCTTGGCGGCCGTCAGCGCCCCATCCACCTCGTCCACACACATCCCGTCGACATGAACCGTTTGCCATCCGTACGCCTGGAACCTCGCCGAAACGTCTTCGGTGAACGCCAGACTCGTCGAGCCATCGATGGTGATGCCGTTGTCATCATACAGAACAATCAACTTTCCAAGGCCTTGGTGCCCCGCAAACGACGCCGCTTCGCTGGAGATGCCCTCCATCAGGTCGCCGTCGGAGCAGATCACGTACGTGTGGTGGTCGATCACCGGCAACTCCGGCAAATTGAACGTCGCTCCAAGGAACCGTTCGGCCATCGCCATGCCCACCGCGGTGGCAAACCCCTGCCCCAGCGGCCCCGTGGCCATCTCCACGCCCGGCGTCAACGTGTTCTCCGGGTGCCCAGGGGTGATGCTTCCCCACTGCCTGAAGCGCCTGATCTCCTCGAGCTGCAGGTCGTAGCCCGTGAGATGCAGGAGCGCGTAAAGCAGCATCGAGCCGTGCCCGGCGGAGAGCACGAAGCGGTCACGATTCGCCCACCCCGGATTGCGCGGGTTGAAGCGCAGATGGCGGGTCCATAAAGTGTGCGCCATCGGGGCCGCGCCCATCGGAAGGCCGGGGTGGCCGCACCCGGCAGCCTGGACCGCGTCGATGGCGAGTCCGCGAAGGGTGTTGATGCACAGCAGGTCGGTGCGTGATCGGGTGGGGCTCACGCGCGAAATGCTACCCGGCGATCAATCGAACTCTTGGGCCCGCTCAGGTAGTCTTTCGACCGTGCGCAGGTTCCCCGCGTCGCTTTTCATAGTCTTCGTGTCGGCCCTCGGCACGGCGCAGACGGGATCGGGGACCTACCGTCCTCCCGGTGCCGAGCCCGTTGCGTGGTCGATCAACCAACACCACGCCCTGATCTGGGGAGGCACGCCCTACTTGCCGGTCGGGTTGCGCATTGAAGGCACGCCCGCGCAAATCTCGGCCGCCGCAACGGCAGGCATCCACGACCTGATGCTAGAGCTTCCGGCGGGCGGCACGGGTTGGGAACAAGCGTTTGCCACCGCCGAGAAGTCGCAGTCGCGATACCTGCTTTGCGTCAACTCCCTTGCGCCTGGAGCCCGAGGCATCGTTGTGGAGCCCCAGGGTTACCGGGTCACCGGCATCACGCAGCCCCGCACGATCCGACTGAAGATGCCTGGCGCCACGCGCGCGCTGACCGTGCTCCAGACCGAGCGGGACGGCGTCGTCGCCGAGACGCGCGTTGTGCCCATTCAGGATGGGATGCTCACGATGGACGTGGCCCCGCGCAACTCCCTCGAACACAGTCTGCTCATCTATCCCGACATGGCGAGCCTCGACCTTCCCGACTTCTGGGAGGGCTTCGACCGCCACCGGGACTCCCTGCTCGCCGCACTGAAGAGATCGCCCCCCGGCCCTGGGCTGCGCGGCATCGTGAACCCCTTGGGCAACGTGCTTCGGCTGGCCACACGCACCGCGACGACCGTTCCCACGAGCAACGCGTTCCGCGACGAGTTCGCCGCGTACTTGGAGGAGCGCTACCGGAACATCGAGACCAACCAGAAGGCGTGGTCGATGAGTTCCTCCCCGATCAAGACCTTCGCGCACATGGCTCGCTTGGTTCCGCTTTGGAACGGCTCCCGCGGCGTGTCGCAACTGTGGGATCCCGAGACGCTCAGCCTGTACCCGTGCAGTTCCCGGGCGAGCACGATCTGGTCGGATCTTCGCATGGTCATCGGGAGCGTCGCCGCCCGCCGCTACAACCGTCTGGCGTCCGCGGTGAGGGCCGCGTGCGACGTTCCGATCGTTCAGGAGTGGGCGGGGTGGGCCGCCCCGTACGAAACCGCCCGCCCCTCCGTCGACGGCTTGGGCATGCGTTCGGACTCGATGAGCCCGTCCGCGATCGCCGAGACCGCCAGCACCGCCGCCAGTTCCCTTCTCCGCTGGCGCGCACCCGGGTGGCTTCTCGCCACGGACATCGGCCTCACCGGCGCGGTGGACCTGGCAACCCAGCTCGTGCCGGTGCTCGACGATCTCGGGTCCCTCGGCGCGCGGGGCTGGTTCGTGCGCAAAGGCCCGGCGGGCGTGCCCGAGGCCGTGGCGCAGGAGGCCGCGCGCCGGTCGGGGGACGCGTCGTTTGCCAGTTGGTCGCCGACGCCCATCTTCTTCCCGGAGAACGCGACGAACCCCGCGATGGCGCAACGGTTGCCCGGGGGCCGCTGGTGGCTCCCATCCCCCGCCAACGGCAACCGGATCGACCTCGGCCACGAGTTCTTTGGCTACCGCTACGAGGATGGAGAGCGAACGTTCACCGCCCTCTGGACGCTGCGCGGCACCTCCCGCGTCCAGCTGCGCATGCTGGACCCCAAGGCCGCCCAGTTCTCGTGCGCAGACGGCACAAACCCGACGCCGAAATTCAACAAGAGGGGCGTCGAAGTCACCCTCGGCGACTCCCCGCTGCTCGTTTCGGGCACCACGGAAATCCCCATTCCCGAGCTCGCCCTGACAGAAGCCATCGCCGAGTTCGACGCGCTGCTGGGACTCGCAGAGGTCCAGGGACGGGACACCACCGAGGAGCGATTCCTGTTCCGCGATGCGCTCAACGGGCTCGATCGGGGTCCCGCGGGGAGTTTTGCAACGCAACGGCTGCAGATCTCCCGGTTGAACCTCAAAGTCGCCAGCTTCGTATGGATCGAGGCCGAGTCCAGCAAGGTGAACACCTTCAGCGAGGTGCTCGCCGTACCTGGGGCAGCTGGAGGCTCGGTGCTGGCCCTTCGAACCGAGCTCGACCCCGGTGCGACCGGATACTACGCGGAGTTCAACGTCCCCGTTCGGTCCGAAGCAGATCAGGAAGTGTGGATCGCGGCCCAACTGCCCTCGGGGGCGCGGGCGAGCGTGCAGGCAATCGTGGGCGGCCAGACCTTGACCTTGTCGGGCGACTCGGTCGGGCGCTACGGGGCCGGCTTCGGCTGGTACCGCCTCGGGACGACGCGCATGGGCGGGGGAACGCAGAAGATCCGCATCGTGGTGAACGGATCGCAGGGTGCCGACATCCTGCTGGACGCCGTGTACATCACCCCCGGCGGGCCCCCTCCATCGGGTGCCCTTCCCCCCAGCTCCGCGATCCGCCGCTAGCGCCGAAACGGGTTCTCGCGGTGGCGCATCGCCTCCTCGGCCACGCGCTCCTGCTCGGCATACAGGGCCTCGGGCAGGTGGGCGACCCCGTAACGGCACACCGTCTCTCCCACGCGCACCGCCCAGCCCGCATCGCCAAAGCTGTAGTGCCAGAACTCGTCCCGGCAGTTCGAAAAGCCAGCGCCCATCATCGCGTCGATCAGCATCGCTCGGTTCTCCGCTGCCCGCGGCTCGAGGCCCAGGATGAACGTCGGGCTCGCCTCAAAGCGGGTCCACGGCGACGTCACATCCAGAGGTTCGCCGGCCTCGTCCACAAGGTGCACGTCCAACGCCGCCCCCGTGCAGTGGCCGGGTGGGGTCTTCTGGTCCGTGGGCGCCACCCATCGGCACAGGGTCCGCCTCAGCGAAGCGTGGCTGCGGGCGGGATACGACTCCCGGGCGCACGCGAGCAGGAAGTCGTAGATCCGCTGCTGCCGAGCCAAAGGACGCCACGCTTCGGTCACGCCAAGAAACACCCCCTGGGGCAGAAGACCGGCCGCGACTTCGGCCATCGCCGCAACGGTCTCGCGGCAAAAGGGAATCGTCTGGTCGCGCAGCACCTGAACGCTGGGTGCCGCGATCCGCAGATCGACCATCGGCTCGCCGCACTCCTCCTCCCGCACACGGTTCAGCGCCCGGATCGGCTCGGGGCGCCCCCGGGTCCGATCCCAGCGGCTCACCTCCCCATCCTCGACAGCGCCAACCCCAGACGCGACGCGAGGCTTCTCGTGGACCCGGGGGGCGCCGAGGGAATTTCCACGAGGTCTCCGGGCGAAATTCGGAACGAGCCTGATGCAAGCTCCCTGGCCCCGGCCTTCCGCACTCCCGTTCCCGTCTTGACAACGGCGTCTTCCAGCGCGGCCTCACCCATCGCGCCGCCTGCCTCCGAGAGCACATCGCGGTATCCCATGCCCTCGAAGTACGGGATGCGCCCGGGTTTGCGCACGGCCCCAAGAACGGTGACGAACCGACGGTCGTCGATCAACCCGATGCGCAGGGTATCGCCCGCCTGAAGCGGCACCGCACCCGCCCGGGCCAGGTTCAGGCGCTCGACGACCACCCCGCCCCGCCACACGGAGATGTCCTGGGGATTCGCATGGATCAGCGTTCCACCGCACGCGCGGATCGCATCCGCCACGCTTTTGGCCTCGCGGGACGGAACGTTCTGCGGCCGCGCAACTCCACCGAGCACTACCACGTCGTCCGTGCCCGTGGCGAGTTCAAAGAAGATCCGGTCGCCGCGAGTCAAGCGAGGGTTGTGGAGATCGGGCTGTTCCGACGATTCGGCATAGGCAACCCACCGCGCCTTGCCGTCCGAGCCGGTGATCCGGACGCGCCCCAAGTCTGCGGCCAGGGTCGGTTGCGCCAGCAGCACGATTCCGGAGAGCCGCAGCTCGTCCGAGGCCAAGGTTTTGCCCGACACCTCGACGGCGCCCGCGTAGCGAACAAACGCGTCGGCGCCGGACACCAGCACCAGCCGCACCAACCCGCGCGCCTCCGGCCGGCGCTCCCGAAGGAGGCGGCCCAGTCTGGCCTCCGACTCCTCGAGGGTCAAGCCGCCAAGCGCCACCGAGCCGAGAATCCCCACCCGCGCCTGCCCCGACGCGGACAACACGGTCATGCCGTTGAGCGTGGGCTCTTCCTCGCACGCCACTTCGAGGCGATCACCGGCCTCCAGGGGTCGGCCCTGGACCCCCACCGCGTTGATTCCCAACACCAAGAAACCGAGAAGCGCCAACCGCACGCCTTGATTCTGGCACCGTAGCATGGTGTTGAAGAAGGGGCTTGCACCATTTGTTCTCGCGCCACGGACGTTTCCGATCCCGTG
>CAYJMZ010000179.1:0-6439 GCA_964370995.1 uncultured Fimbriimonadaceae bacterium
GGACGCAGCCTCTCCATCGAAATCGGGGATGTAGCCTCCACATCGGGGATGCGGAGGCATGAAAACCACCAACCACCTACCACCAACCACCTACCACTCAGATGATCTGGACGTCGTTGGCGCCGGTTTGCACGTAGCCGATCTTGGCGGCGGCTTCCCCGGCGGCGATCAGGGCGCCCACGATGGCGTTTGCGGCGTCCTTGGCCACCACGAGCACCATGCCGATGCCCATGTTGAAGGTGGAGAACATCTCGTTGTCGCTGATCTGGCCCGTGTCTTGGATCAGCCGGAACAGGGGTGGTGGCGACCACGAGCGGCGGTCCACCACGGCCTGCACGTTGGCGTGCATCGCCCGGGGAAGGTTGCCGTGCAGCCCACCGCCGGTGATGTGGGCGATCCCGCGCACGCCGTCGATGGACTGGAGGATGGGATGCACGGAGGGGTAGTAGCACCTGTGGGGCGCAAGCAGCGCATCGCCGAGGGTGCCCTCGATGCCGGGGACCTCGTCGCGCACCGAGAGGCCGCCGTGCTCGAACAGCGCGCGTCTGGCGAGGGTGAAGCCGTTGGTGTGGAGGCCGTCGCTGGCGATGCCGATCACGATGTCGCCCGGAAGGATCTTGCCGCGCGGAAACCGCAAATCGGACTCCACGACGCCGACGATCGCCCCGACCAAGTCAATCTCGCCGTCGTGGTACACCCCGGGCATCTCGGCGGTCTCGCCCCCGAGCAGAGCCACACCCGACGCCGCGCACGCTGCGGCCGCACTTGCGATCACCGATGCGAACACCGCGGGCTCGAGGCGCGCGCTCGCGAAATAGTCCATGAAGAACAGGGGCCGCGCGCCTTGGCACAGGATGTCGTTCACGCAGTGGTTCACGATGTCGGCGCCTAGGCCGCCAAATTCGCCGACCATTGCCGCGACCTTGGTCTTGGTGCCGACCCCGTCGATGCTGCTGACGAGAATGGGGCGGTCCATGCCCTCAAAGCCGGCGCGGTACAGGCCCCCGAAGCCGCCCACCCCGGCGACGACGTCGTCGGTGTAGGTCGCCTGAATCGAGGGCAAGACGCTGCGCAGGGCTCGTTCGGCGCCGCCGATATCGACACCCGCATCGCGGTAGGTCAGCTGCTCGTCGGCCATAGGTGGCAATGTACCCGGGCGGCCCGTGCCCGCTCGCTCGCGGGGTAGTATCCGAACTCGGCGAGCCGGTAGCTCAGTTGGTAGAGCAACGCCCTTTTAAGGCGTGGGTCCTGGGTTCGAGTCCCAGCCGGCTCACATTTTGGAACGGCATCGGATGGAGCGCCGTATTTGGGTCGATGCAAGACGTTCAGTGGGTGCGCAAGGCGGTTCAGTGGGCCCTCTTCGGCGTGCCGATCGGCTTGATGGTGTGGTTGTGGTTGCCGTTCCTCAACGCGATTCTGCTCGCGACCGTGATCTCGATCCTCACCTACTCGCCCTATCTTCGGTCCAGAGAAAAGTGGGATGCCCGCCTCCGCAGATGGTCGCCGGCGCGCGCTTCCGAGGGAACGGCTTCAACGATGGGGGCCCTTACAGTCACTGTGGGCACTCTGGTTTTGATCGCGATTCCGCTGGTTCTCGTGGGGTTGCTGCTGGCGGCGCAGTTCAGCACGTTTCTCCAAGATTTCCGCGCCGGCGCGCCCGAGGGCCAATCCGTGTTTTCGGTCGATTACGTCGTGGGCCGGGTCGATGCGACGATCGCTCCCTTGGTGCAGAGCCTGAGCGGCGCGACATTTGATCTAAAAGGGTGGTTCCAGGGAAACCGCGAGGAGCTCACGCGCAGCATTGGGAGACGCGCAGGTGAGGCCGCGTACTTGTTTGGACACGGCACGCTGATGCTGGTGATCGCGTTCCTGACGTCGTTCTTCATGTTGCGCGACGGGCATCGGCTCCGCGAGCCCGTGCTGAGATTCGTGCCTTTGGCGAGGGACGACACGATGCTGCTGGTCGGGCGTGTGGCGAACACGGTAAAGGCGGTGTTCGTGGGCGTGCTTTTGGTCGGCGTGGTGCAGGGCTCACTTTCGGGGGTGGCCTATGCGCTTGCCGGCATCCCGTCGGCCCTGATGTGGGGCGTCGCGACGATCGTGTTGTGCATGGTGCCCCTCCTCGGAGCTCCGCTGGTCTACGTCCCCTTGAGTCTGTTGCTGATGTCGCAGGGCAAGATGTGGCAGGGCGGTTTGCTGTTGGCCTTCGGCCTCGGCGTCGTCAGCCAGATCGACAATCTGCTGAAGCCGCTGGTGATCGGGGCGCGCACGCAGTTGCACACGATGGCGGTGTTCTTCAGCCTTCTGGGAGGGGTGCTCGTGATGGGCCCCATCGGGCTGTTCGCAGGTCCGATGGCGCTGTCGATGGTGCTCTCGCTTTACGACGTCGTTCAGCGCGAATCTACGACCCAGCCGAAATCCGCTGACGCCACGTCTTGACCTTCAGGGTGTAGTAGTTCTTGTCGCCGGGCATGCCGGGGGGCATGTTTGCGGCAAGCGTGGGCACCTGGTAGATCTTAGGAACGTTGGTGCCCATGTCGAAGTACTGCGACACGAACGTGCCTGCGATCTCGTTTTGCTTGGCGCTGATGATCTTGCCCTGGGCGTAGAACGCGCCCGCCATTTTGAGTTGGGCGTCTCCACTCCCGGTCGCGAGTTCGATGTTTCGCCCGGCGATGACCCCGACTCGGGCCGTTGTGGGGAACACGGTTCCGCTTTGTGGCAAGAAGTCGCCGTGGATGTACACGAACCCGGTCGCGTAGAGGGTCCCGCTGCCCCGGTAGCGGATGTCTTGCTTGCTGCCCCCGAGGGTGAGATCGCCCGCGATGCGAATGACTCCGTTCGTGTTGAGCACCCCCTGTGAAAGCACCTTGTTGCCCCCGCCGATCACGGGCGGCGTCCACGAGATGGAGTTGCCGTACGCGTCGGGTCCGTACGAGAATGCGGGCGTGCCGTCCGTGATGCTTGAGATGGGCACGGTCAGGGATCGGGTGTCGAGGAACTCCTCATGGGTCGCGTAGGTGGTGCCCCCGTTGACGTACGCCTCCGAACCGATTCCGGACAGTAGCGGGAACTTGATGCCAAGGGCACCCAGGTCGTACCCGTTCGTGGCCCCGTTGTCGCTGAATACCGACGAGGCGCCCGCACTTCCCGTGTACCCGTCGGTGACGAACGAGCCGTCGATGGTCGCCTTGCTCGTGCCGCCGTCGACGATGGACGACGTGCCGACGGTCGCGCTTCCACCCACCGAGATGCGCCCGTGCTTGACACGAACCTCGGCGCTGAGAGCCTCGATGTTGTTCGGCCTGGGCGCGTTGGGCACCATGGATTCGAGCGTCGCGTCCATGCCGCTGTAGTTGTTGCCGATGTACGCGTTGCCGCTGAACGACGAATTGAGGTCGGTCTGCGTGAGCGGTGGGTCGTAGAACCCGTTTCCGTTCGAGTCGTTGTAGGGCTCCGCCGCGTTCCAACTCCCGTTGCCGTCCCAGTCGACAAAGGGCTCTCCGGAGTCCCGGGTGCCGTTGCCGTTCGAGTCTGTAAACGGTTCCGCATCGTCGCGCAGGCCGTTGGCGTTGAGGTCGAGGAACTCCTCACCGTCGCCAAGGATGTGCACCGAGCCGCGGATGTCCACGTTGCCATTGATGGCCTTGCCCGACGCGCCCGTGCCTGCGAAGATCGCGTTGTTCCAGATGCCCACGTCGCGGCTTGCCACGTACGCGCGCACGCTGCGGTCGACGCCCGCGTAGGCCGCCGTCGCGGTGATCCAACCGTTGCGGGGATCGCCGGACGGAACGACCGTCGCGCTTCCGGTGGCGCCCTCGACAAGGGCACCGAGGTCCCCGTCGATGGGGCGGTAGGTGTACGAGAACTCCCCGTGGCTTGCGGGGAGGCCCGCGAACGCCACAGCGATCTCCTGCTCAAGCCCGGCCTGCGCGAGTTGGAACGCGACAAGCGCCTTGGAGTCCATGCTGCGCCGACGCATGTTGCCGACCGACCAGTCCGTGACGGCGAGCAGGAGGCCCACCACCAACATCATCATCGTCAGCGTGTACACGCTGATCATTCCGCGGTTGAGATTTCGTTTCATGGGGTGTTCCGGAGCAGTACGGTGCTCTTGAGCCGCCAGTGGAGTGAAGCGCCGCTTGAGAGGACCTTGCGCGTCATGGAGGTGACCGTGATCGCCCGCGTTGCGCCGACCGTGCCGAGTTCGAACGGCGAATACGTCTGCCCGTAACTGCTGGAGGCGGGGTCGGGATCCGTGGCGACCACGTCGCGCACCAGCGTGCGGCCCGTGTATCCATCGATCAGTTCGGTTCCAACCACCAAGAACGAGCGCTGCACACCATCTGCTTGGATGGGGTCAAGCAGCTCGCGCTCGCCGGTGACCGGGTCTGCCGTCTCCGACAGTTCGGGGAGTTGGAACTGCACGGACTTGCCGTCTTGGGACACGGCCACAGACACCGCCTGGCGGAGGGTCTCCGTGATCCTGCGCATCGCCTGGGCGTTGCTCTCGCTCTGGTCCACGCCGGTGCTGGTGCGCTGGAACGAGCGCAGGCCACCGATGACCATCGCGACCGTGCCGGTCAGCGTGAGCAGCATCAGCGACATCGCCGCGAGCAGCTCGATCAGGGTCACCCCGCGCACTCGGAGTGGGCGCCTCATCGGTAGCCCCCGATGACGGTGCCGGTTCGCAGCACCCTGTCGCGGCCGGAAGCCGAACGCCAGCGGATTTCGAGGTCGATGCGTACCGAGTTCGCCGCGATGGGAGTCAGGCCGAACTCTCCGGTGCCGTTTCTCAGGGCCTTCGCGGGGCTCATTCCCGTCGCGTCGTCCAAAGGCACGTTCGTGAACGCGTACGGACTGGCCGCCTGGCCGGTATCGACGAACCCCAGCTGGTTCAGGATCGAGGGGTTTAGTTCGGACACCTTGAGCTGCTGGAGCTGCTCGAGCATGCGCATGGCCATGTTGGACGCCTTCGCCTCCTCGGATGCTATGGCCTGCGCCCGGTGGGCCGTGGGGATCAGCGCGAACACGGCCATCGCAGACAACGAGAGTACGAACATGCCGACCATCACGTCGAGCAGAATCGCGCCCCGTCTCGTTCTTTGCCGCCAGGTGCGGGCGTTGCGAAGCATTACACCAAGCTTCGTCGTCCACAGGCACCCGCCTTAGATGCTAGATGTACGAGCTCTCATGTGAGGAACCTAGACAGTTCTGCAATCACAGCACTCCTACGCGCAACCTGTCACACCCAGCCGTCGGAGAGTGTGACTTATAGGAGCTGTCTATCTAAAGCACGGTGACGCGTGCCTTGCGCTCGACGGCGGCGCCCACGAGGCCTCGGAACAGCGGGTGCGGCCGGTTGGGACGGGATCGGAATTCGGGGTGCGCCTGGGTGCCGATGAAGAACGGGTGGGTGGGCAGTTCGACCATCTCCACGAGGCGATAGTCGGGCGACACGCCGGAAACCACGAGTCCGGCCTCCTGCAGCATCTCGCGGAAGTCGTTGTTGACCTCGTAGCGGTGCCGGTGGCGCTCGTCGATGCGCGTGGTGCCGTACAGTCTGTGCGCGAGGGTGCCCGCGACGATGTTGCACGGCCACGCGCCCAGCCGCATCGTCGCGCCCTTGTCGGTGACGCTCTTCTGCTCCGGCAGAAGGTGGATCACGGGATACGGCGGCGCGGCGGGCGCCTCGAACATCTCCTCGCTGTTGGCCCCTTCGAGGCCGCACACGTGGCGCGCGTACTCGATCACGGCCATCTGCAGCCCGAGGCAGATGCCGAAGAACGGCAGGCCGGTCTCCCGCGCGTAGCGGATGGCCTCGATCTTCCCCTCGATGCCGCGCTTGCCAAAACCGGGTGCGATCACGAGGGCGTCGAGCCCCTCGAGGCTGTCCTCGGGAGCGTGGCCCTCTTCGAGCGAGTCGCTTTCGATCCACTGAATGTTCACGCGCGCATCGTTGGGGATCCCGGCGTGGATGAGCGCCTCTTCGATCGACTTGTAGGCGTCGCCGTTGCTGGTGTACTTGCCCACGACGCCCACGCGGCACTCGTTGCGCGGCTGTTTGATCGTGTGGACGAGGTCGCGCCACTCCTCGAAGTTGCCGGCCCGCGTTTCGAGCCCCAGGCGCTCTGTGACGAGGTCGCCCAGGCCCTCGCCCTCGTAGCGCAACGGCACTTCGTAGATGGTCTCGACGTTCATCGACTCGATCACGGCGCGCTTCGGCACGTCGCAGAACAGGCTGATCTTCTCTTTGACGTCGTCCAGCAGCGGCATGTCCGTGCGGCAGATCAGCACGTCGGGGGAGATGCCGATTTCGCGGAGCTTGATCACGCTGTGCTGGGTGGGTTTGGTCTTGATCTCCTTCCACGGGCCGACCTGCGGGATCAGCGTGACGTGGAAGTACATCGTGTTCTCGTAGCCCACGTCCTTGCGCATC
>CAYJMZ010000180.1:0-6393 GCA_964370995.1 uncultured Fimbriimonadaceae bacterium
CCCCCCCCCCAAAAACCTAGTAAAACTACTGGCTCCGTTGCCATGGTTGCACCAATTTCGTGTTCGTGTTGGTGAACCCTCGTGGGCTTCGGTTACCGCGCGACGGCACGCCGGGGCATTTCCCGTTGCAGGCCGAGGGCCTCCGATGTGGAGTACCGCAAGTTGGACCTGGTGTCGTTGTTGGAGATGCCTTGTTTGCCAAATATGGGATGAGACAGCCCGCACTTCCAGCGATCTGATGCCCATAAGTTGCGATTGAAGCAAAGCAGGTGCGCCCAACAAGATCCGAGATTCCAGATTATCTTGAGGCCCTTCGCCCGATGGAGGTCGTCCCGCACCCGATCCCCGTTTCCCGATCCCCGATCCTTGATCCCCGATCCCCGCCCCCAGTCCCCAGTCCCTATCCCTTCACCGCACCGGCCAGCATCGCCTCTTGGATCTTCTCCTTGAGCAGCCAGTAGACCAGTAGCACGGGGGCCATGATGATCACGATGGCGGCGAACATGGCGCCCCAGTCGCTAGTGTACTGGGCGGTATTGCTCAGCTTCGCCAAAGCCAACGGCAGGGTGAACCGATCCTCGTTGGTGAGCAGCACGAGGGCGAGGTTGTACTCGTTCCACAGCCCGATCATGTTGAAGATCGTCACCACGATGATCCCGGGGCGCGCGAGGGGCAGCATCACCTTCCAGAACGTGCGCGCGTGGCCGCAGCCGTCGAGCATTGCGGCCTCGGCCAGTTCGTCGGGCAGGTTGTGGAAGAACCCCGTGAGCACGAACACCGTGAACGGCAGCGAAAACGCGATGTACACGAGGACCAGGCCCTGCGTGGTGTCGGATAGGTTGAGGTCCACCATCGTGATGTACAGGGGCACGATCACAAGGAACTGCGGGAACATCATGCCCGCCAGGAACGACGTGTACAGCGCCTTGGAGCCCGGGAACGCGAACTTGGCGAACACGTAGGCGGCCATGGCGCTGATGGGGATGAGGATTACCATCGAGCCCACGCTCGCGATCACGCTGTTCCAAAACGCCTTCCCGAGGTTCGTGGTGGACCCCGACCACGCGTTTGCGTAGTTCTCGAAGTGCAGGGCCGTGGGGAGGGCCCACGGGTCGGTGGCGATCTCGGTGGCGGTTTTGACGCTGCTGACCAGCACCCAAAGCAGGGGGCCCGTCACGCCGAGCAGGAACACGATCACGAACAGAGCGACGACCCCGCGCCAACCCCACGACGCTGCTTTGGCGAGGATCTTCAAGCGCGCACCGCCGTGGGATCGCGGCGGAAGACCAGCATGATCGCGCCCGACACCAGCATCACCACGAGGAAGTTGACCACGGCGATGGTGGTCGCGTAACCGTAGAAACTGTTGGGCTGGAAGCCTTGCTCGTAGAGGTAGGTGAGGGTGACCTCGCTCGAGCGGAACGGCCCGCCGTTGGTCATCATCCGCACGAGCGCAAACGTGTTGAGCGCCGCGATCGACGCGTGGATCACCACGACGCGGCGGATGGACCAGATCAGCGGCCACGTGATCGCGCGAAACCGGAAGAACCCGCGCGCGCCATCCAACTCTGCCGCCTCAAAGACGTCCGCAGAGATACCCTTGAGCGCAGCGGTAAACAGCATGATGTAGAAGCCAACGCTGTACCAAATGAACGCCACACCCACCGCGGGCAATGCGGTAAGAGGGTCGCCGAGCCACGTGGGTTGGTCCTTCCAGCCCAACCGGTCAACCGTGGCGGTGATAATGCCGATCGAGGGGTGCAGCAGGAACTGCCACAGGATGCCGACCACCACGATGGACAGGATGTGGGGGAACAGGTACACCGAGCGCATCGCACGCGGCAAGAGCCCCTTGCGTTCGACGATGTGCGCGAGCAGAAGCCCGATGATGGTGACTGCCACGACCGCCATCGCGAGCAGCTTGAGGTTGTTGGTGATGGCGGTCTTGAAGATCGGGTCCGACAGCAGCTCCTTGTAGTTCGAGAGCCCGATGAACTCCTTCTTGTCGGAGAGCCCGCGGGTCTGATACAGCGAAAGGGCGAACGCACGCACCAGCGGCCACAGCACGAAGCCGAAGTACAGCACAACCGACGGAGCCAGGAACGCCGCGGCGAACACGAGGCGTCCGCGCCGCCTCATTCGACCTTGTGCTTCACGATTTTGCTGTCGTTGCGGGTCCGCTCGGCGGCGGCCTCGATCGCATCCGCGAACTGCTGCGCGGACATCTTGCCGGCGATCAGAGCGGCCATGGCATCCTCGGCGGCCTTGCTGAACGTCGGGTACCACGACCGGAACTCAGCCTTCCACTTGAACGTCGAGGCGTCAAAGATCGCGGCGGGCCGAACGAGGTGCGGGGGGTACTTCGCGCCGGGGGCGACCTTGATCGCCATCAGCGTGCCCTTGGCCTCCACGAACTCCTTGGCCTTCTCGGGGGTGGTCATGTACTTGTAGAACTCAATGCCGCCCACCGGGTTCTTGGCCTTGACGGGCACCATCCACGGCTCGATGGACGCCATCACGGCGGTCGGGTCTCCCTTGCCGCCTGTCACGAACGGGGGCAGCATGAACTCGATCTGGGTGCCCTTGGGCATCACCTTCTTCATCTCGCTGTACAGCCATGTTCCGCACGGGATCATCGCGGCTTTGCCCTTGAGGAATTCAAGTTGGCTTGTGGTGTGGTCGAGGCCGAGGGAGCCCTTGAGGAAGTCACCGCGGTCCCGCAGGATGGCCACCATCTGCGCCGCCTTGACGATGGGCTCGGACTTCCATGCCCCCGGCTCGAGGTTGATGCACGACTTCCAGAAATCGGGCCCACCGATGTCGATGGCCCACGCGTACACGAACCCGTAGAGCATGTAGTAGGGGTACTGGCCCTGGAAGGTCAGCGGCGCGATGCCCTTGGCCTTGATCTTGTCGTTGAGCACCAGAAGCTCGTCAAACGTCTTGGGTGGGGACCAGCCGTTGGCGTCAAACATGTTCTTGTTGAACCACCAGCCGCAGATGTTTACGTGATAGGGAAGCATGTACTGCTTGCCCTCGTAGGCGCCCAACTCGAGGAGCTCCGGGTCGAAGCTGTCGCGCCACTTGCCTTCGGTTTGCCCATACGCGGGCTGGTCGAGGGCGGCATTGAGGTCCATGAGCTGCTCGTCGTAAATGAGACCCCACGTGTCCATTCCCCAGCCCGGCCACGTGATGTCGGGCACATCGCCCTTCACGAACCGGCCCTTGAGCTGCTCCCAAATGCGGGGGTTGCCGGTGACTTTGGCTGTGGCGCCCGACTTGGCCGACCATTCGGCGGCGCACTTTTCGAAGAAGTCGATGCCGTAGCCGCCTTGGAAGGAGACGACTTCCACGTTACCCTTGGCCAGACCGCCTACGGAGGGGGCGCCGGGTGTGGGCGAGTTGCTCTTCCCACCACACCCGGCAAGGGCGAGGGCGAAGACGGCGGCAAGGGCCAGGTGCGGGCAGGATCGATACGTCATGGGTTTGCTCCTTCTGGAAGGCACGCACGAAGATTACACCCGCACGGGGGTGCTTGGCTATAGCGATGGGTGATGGGCGAGCCCTAGTGGCGCGGACGTCCCGTCCGCGATTACCAAGCCGAGAACCGACGTTGGTTCTCGGCTGGCTTATCGCAGACGGGACGTCCGCGCCACTAGGGCTCGCTACTTGTGTAGGAACGGCGTGTGCCACAGATTCGCGGGAGGCAGCGGCTGAAGCACCTGTCCCACGCGCGCCATGCGGAGCATTAACTCTGAGCCGCCGGTCTTGTTGAAGTACCCGAGTTCGATGCGGTGTGCACCCGCGGCTAGCGGCACGGCGCCCTGCTTGGCGTCGGCCGAGTGCAGGCCGTCGTTGTCCACCACCAACTGCTGGTCGATCCACAGCCACGATCCGTCGTCCGAGGCGAGGCCGAACACGTAAAGCTCGTCGGTGTCGACCTGGAAATAGCCGGTGTAGCGGCGCGCGTAATGCTCGCGCTTCGGGTCGGGACCGATGCCGATTTGGAACTCAACGGCGTTCGACTCGGGGGTGAGGGCAGCGAACGAGGGCACCGTGTCCCAATCTCCGGCATAGGTCTCGACCTGCAAACCTGGCGCGAGTCCCGCATCCGAGGACGGCGGAAGGGGCGTGACCTTGCGGAAGGTTTTCTCCACCACGCCGGTGACGGGCTTGCCCTGGTGAAACGCGCGCGCCTTCACCGTGGTGGTCGCGGAAACCTTCACCCCACCCTGAGCGCGCAACGACGTAGCGGTTGGAGCGGACCCGTCGATGGTATATCGCACGTCGAGCCCACTGGCACCGGCAAAGGTGAACGAAATCGCCTTGACGAACATCTCGGCCGGCGCCTCAATCACCGGGGCGCTGTACACGATGGGCTTGCCGGCGATCTCGAGCGCGATCACCGAGCAGTCCGGATCGGGCGCCTTGGCGGGAACGGAAATGGCCACTTCACCGGATCCCTGCCCGACCTTGAGCGCCCTAGGCCCACCGAGCAGGCGGGCGCCGGTGACGCGGCTGCCGAGACCGGACAGCGTCAACTTGCCGCCCGTGGGCCAATCGAACACGTGGAGGTAGATCGCGGTTTTCTTGCCCTTGGGCTTCATCGTCGCCCGTCCCCACGGCAGGTTCTTGAAGGGGCTGGCCTGCGTGCCGTACACCGCCTCGCCGTTCGTGCGCATCCACATGCCGATCTCCTTGAGGCGCTGCACGCTCTCCGGGGGGAAGGTGCCGTCGGCGCGCGGGCCGATGTTGAGCAGGTAGTTGCCGCCCTTGCTGGCGACATCGCTGATCATGCGGATCATCGAGCGCGTGGTCTTGAAGTTCTTGTCCGCTGCGTTGAAGCCCCAGTGGTCGTTCATCGTCATGCACGTTTCCCAGTCCACGCCGGGGAGTCCGGTGGCGGGGATGGTCTGCTCGGGCGTGCCGAAGTCGCCGGCGGCCTCTTTGCTGGAGGTCATGCCCTCCATGCCCGCGCGGTACACGTCCACGCGGTTGTTCACGATGATCTTGGGGTCGGTGGCCAGGCACAGGTCGTACAGGGGCTTGCCGTAGCGGTGGTTCCACGTGCTCTCCCACTCGCCGTCGAACCACATCACCGCGGGTTTGTACTTGGTGATCACCTCGGCGACCTCCGAGCGCAGGTAGGTGTTGAACTTATCGAAGTCGGGCTTGTAGGAGGACAGGTCTGGCGTCGAAACCTTGGCGTCGCGCCACGTCTCTCCCTCCCACGCGCGTTTGGGTGTGTAGTCCTGGTTGTGCCAGTCCATGATCGAGTGGTACGTGCAGAACACGACCCCTTGCCGGCGGCACGCGTCTGAGAGTTCCTTGAGGATGTCGCGCTGAAACGGGGTGGACATCACATCCCAATCGGTGTTCGCCGAGTCGAACAGGCAGAAGCCGTCGTGGTGCTTGCTGGTGATCACGATGTACTTCATGCCCGCGTCTTTGGCCATCTTCACCCACGCGTCGGCGTCGAACTTGACGGGATTGAACCTGTCGAGCAGCTTCTCGTACTCGGGGATGGGGATGTGCGCGGTCTCGCGGATCCACTCCGCATGCCCCTTGTTGCCCTGCCACTCGCCCGCAAGCACCGAGTAGAGGCCCCAGTGGATGAACATCCCAAACCGCGCCTCGCGCCACCACGTCATGCGCGGATCGGGCTTGAGGTTCTGAGGCGGAGGCAGCGTGGCAAACGTCAGTCCGGCGAGGCAGGCAAGCATGGCGACCATAGGGAAACGTTACTCCAAATGGGGTTGTTTCACGCTGAGTTCGCGGAGAGGCGCAACGCGGCAGGGCAGCAACTGAATGACAGTCTCCGAAGCGGTAAGGGGCGTTTCGTGGCCGCGATCGTCCCGATTGTCGGTCCGTCGAGGGCCCACGTTCGGAGCAACCGACATGCCCGTATGCACTCAACTTCGCGGCGAAGCGACCCGATGGCCACCAAAGCCGGCGTTTCCTCGAAAGGGTGAACTCGACGTGTGGCTCTCCAGCAACCTGACTGCCAGGTCGAATGTCAGGCTTTACCCTGACGGCCGTCAAGATAGGCACTACTCCGGTGTTTACGTCGTCCTCTTCAGCGATGGGTCGATCAAGCAGTTCAAGCACGAAGACCTCTTTTATGTCGAGAACAGCGATCTTCCCGGGCCGTCGATCGCCTTTCCTGGAATGACGGGCTAAAAGCGGAAGAAATGGGCCTTTGCCGAGGCGCCGATAAATAGGCCTAGTTGTCCGTCAAGCTTTAATCTTCGGGTAGGGGACCGCCACCGCATCGAGCCAGGAACCCGAATTCTAAAGCTTGACGGACATCTGGTGGAGATAGACGGACGCACTTAGAGCCGCCCGCGTCCGGTTTGAGAGTGCGCTGACGCAGTCCGCGCTTTCCCACGCCGC
>CAYJMZ010000181.1:0-6310 GCA_964370995.1 uncultured Fimbriimonadaceae bacterium
AGGGGGGTGAGGGTGTTGACGTCGACCTTCTCCAGCTCCCTCTGGACGGGGGGCGTTTCGGCTTCGAAGAGGGTCAGCTGCATTCTCTGTAGGCTGGGGGCGACCGCTTGCGGGCCTTGGGGGGTCTGTTCGAGTTCGCCAAGGATTTCGGCCGCGCGCGACAGCACGGTGTTCGGCACGCCGGCCATCTTCGCCACGTGGATGCCGTACGAGCGGTCGGTTCCGCCCGGCAGCACGCTGTGGGTCCATACGATCTCGTCGCCGTACTCCTCGACGCTCACGCGGAAATTGGCGACGCTTGGGATCTGGTCGGCGAGCGCGTTGAGCTGGTGGTAGTGGGTGGCGAACATCGTCTTCGCGCCGATCGCCGCCAGGTGTTCGACCATCGCCCACGCGATCGCCAAGCCATCGTACGTGCTGGTGCCGCGGCCCACCTCGTCGAGGATCACCAGGCTGCGGTCCGTGGCGTGGTTGAGGATGTTTGCGCTCTCGATCATCTCCACCATGAACGTGCTCTGGCCAAGCGCGAGCTCGTCCTTTGCCCCGATGCGCGCGAAGATGCGGTCGCACAGCCCCAGCCGGCAGGCCTTGGCGGGCACGAACGAGCCGATCTGCGCGAGAAGCACGAGCAGCGCGTTTTGGCGCAGGTACGTGCTCTTGCCGCTCATGTTCGGCCCCGTGAGGATCACCACGCGCGGCCGGCCGTCTGCGAAGCCCATCGCCGTGTCGTTGGGCACGAAGGCCGCCGCGTGCGCCTCGACCACCGGGTGCCGCCCCCCCTCGATCTCCACCACGTCCTCTTCGACCAGCGACGGCTTGATGTACCCGCGCCGAGACGCGACCTCCGCCAGGGACGCCAGCACGTCGATCTCCGCCAGCGATCGGGCGGTTTGCAGCAACGGCCCCACGTGCTCGCACACCCGCGCGCGCACCTTTGCGAAGAGGTCGGACTCAAGGCTGACCGCCTTTTCCTCCGCGCCCAGCACCAGCGACTCGTGCTCCTTGAGCTCTGCGGTGATGTACCGCTCGGCACTCGCGGTGGTCTGCTTGCGGATGTAGGTGTCGGGCACCTTGGCAAGTTGGGACTTGGGCACCTCGAGGTAGTAGCCGAACACGGAGTTGAAACCGACCTTGAGGTTGGAAATGGAGGTCCGCCCTTTCTCCTTTTGTTCAAGTTCTGCGATGTAAAGCTTGCCGTTTTTCGATAGATCGCGGAGCTTGTCGAGTTCGATGTCGTAACCCGCGCGGATCACCCCGCCGTCGCGAAGGGTCAGCGGGGGGTCGGTGGCCAGGGCGCGGACGAGCAGATCGGCCACCTCCCGATGGTCGCCGATGCCCTCGCGCAGCTCCTGGATGCGTCCCAGCCCCACCTTGCGCAGCGGCTCGGCGAGGGCGGGCAGCGCTGCCAGCGAGTTGCGCAGCGCGCCGACATCGCGGGGGCTGGCCAGGCCGGCGGCAACGCGCGACACGAGCCGCTCGATGTCCGCCAGCCGCTTCAGCGCGTCCCGGATGTCGCCGCGAACGAGGTGCTGCGAAAGAAACCGCTCCACGGCGTCGAGGCGCGCCTGGATCGCGGCGGGGTCGAGGAGCGGCTGGTCCAGCCAGCGCCTCAGCAGCCGCGAGCCCATGGCGGTGACGCTTTCGTCGAGCACTTCGAGCAGGGTGAAGCGGCGCGAGCCGTCGGTGAGGTTCGTGGTGAGCTCCAGGCTGCGCCGGGTGGCGGGGTCGAGGCGCATGAACCCGTCCACGGAGTAGCTCGAGATCCCGTCGACGTGCTGCAGCGCCAGGCCGTTCCGCTCGGCGTAGCAGAGCACCATCGACGCGGCGACCACCGCGCCCGCGCGCCCCTCGCACCCGAACCCCCGCAGGTTCTTGACCCGAAACTGGTCGAGGAGTTTTCGCTCGGCGCGGTCCGGCGCCAGCGGTTTCGCCTCGGTGACCTCGGTGCCCAGTCCCGTGTGCGCCAACTCTCCGTAGGTGCAGGCATCGGGTGCCACGAGCAGTTCGGACGGCTGCAGGCGGGCCAGTTCCTGGAGCAGCCGATCGTCGATGCCGGCGCCCGTAAGTTCGGTGACCACGAACTCGCCCGTAGACGTGTCCAGCGTCGCCAAGCCCGCGACCCCATCGACCACGCACACCGCGGCGAGGAAGTTGTTGCGGCCCGCGGGCAGCATCGCGTCCTCCATGATCGTGCCCGCGGTGAGCACGCGCGTGACGCCGCGTTTGACGAGGCCCTTGGCGCTTTTGGCGTCCTCGAGTTGGTCGCAAAGCGCGACCTTGAACCCCTTGGCCACCAGGCGGGCCAGGTACTTCTCCACCGAGTGGAACGGCACGCCGGCCATGGGGATGCGACCGTTCTTGGCATCCTCGCGCCCGGTGAGCGTGATTTCCAGCGCCTCGGCGGCCGTCTCGGCGTCCTCGCCGTAAAACTCGTAGAAGTCGCCGACCCGCATGGCCACAAGCACACCCGGGTGCTCCTCCTTGGCGCGGAAATACTGCTGGAGCATCGGCGTTTGGGCCTTCACGACCCCTGGAGTATCCCTCATCCGGGGATCGGGGATCAGGGAAGAGGATTGAGGATTGAGTCGGACCTGGGGCGTTCAGACTGTCCCCCTCTCCGCGATCCCCGATCCCCGATCCCTGATCCCCGATCCCCGATCCCTGATCCCCGATCCCCGTTTCCCAGATACACTGTGCCCGCATGACCCGACTTCTGTTGCGCTGGATTCTGCTCGCGGGCTGCGTTGTGGCCGCTTCGCTGCTGACGCAGGCGTTGGGGCTTGCGTTCAGGGTGGACGTGTCCACGGTTGCCAAGGGCGTGCAGCCTCTGCTGGGAGTGGCGGTTCTGGCGTTCCTCAATGCGACGCTGGGCAACCTGCTCAAGCTCTTGACCCTGCCCCTGAACTGCATGACGCTCGGGCTGTTCTCCTTCGTGATCAACGCGGTGGTGCTGTGGATTGCGGCGGGCTTCGGTCTCGGGTTCACCATCGAGGGCTCGACCGGAGACCAGTTCTTGGCGGCGCTCGTGGGCAGCGTCACGATCGCGGTGCTGAACGGCATGATCGGGATGTTCCTCTCCGATGAGAAGGACGATGATTAGCCGGCGCCGCCTGGGCCGCCTTTTCGCGCCGACGGCGGGCTTCCAAAAGGCGACCCTCGCGTTTGTTCTCGGCATCTCCGCATTCGCGATCGGCAGCGCGCTGAGCTTCAAACTGCTGATCGCCCCGATGCTTCAGTGGCTCCAGGATGGCGCCGAAGTGCTCTTGGGACGCCTGGTGCCCGCAGGCTCGCTGGACATTGCGACCCACCTGCTGGGCGGGGCGTTCCTCGCGCTGGGCGTGTACCTGGTGTTCGTGAGCGTGCGCGCGGCGGTGCGCCAGGTCACCGGCACGCTGGACCCCCGGTTTCGGGGCGGCATGGTGGACACGTACGTGCGCCGCCAGCAGCTCGCGCACGGGCCGAGGATCGTGGCGCTCGGCGGCGGCACGGGTCTGAGCACCCTGCTGCGCGGGCTCAAGCAGCACACGAGCAACCTCACGGCGATCGTGACGGTCACCGACGACGGCGGCAGCAGCGGCCGGCTCGTGACGGACAAGGGCATGATCCCGCCCGGCGATATCCGCAACTGCCTCGTGGCGCTGGCCGACGCGGAAAAGTCGATGACCGACCTGTTCCAGCACCGCTTCAAGGTGGACAGCGGCTCGCTGAGCGGGCACTCAATGGGCAACCTGCTGATCGCGGCGCTGGTCGACCAGGCGCACGGCGACTTCGAGAAGGCCATCGAAATCGCGTCCGACGTCTTGGCGATCCGCGGGAGGGTCGTGCCTGCAACGCTCGGCCACGTGCAGCTTCGCGCGGAGATGGAGGATGGGTCCGAGGTGCGCGGCGAAACGCGAATCGCCCAGGCGGGCCGGCGCATCCGCCAGCTCTATCTCGACCCCGAGCAGGTCGAGCCGCACGCGGCCGCACTGGCGGCGATCGCGGAGGCCGATCTCATCTGCATCGGCCCGGGCAGCGTGTACACGAGTCTGATCCCGAACCTGTTGGTGCCCGGCATCGCGGACGCCATCCACGCGTCGACGGCCAAGAAGGCGTACATCTGCAATGTGATGACCCAGCCCGGCGAAAGCGACGCGTACAGCGCGTGCGAGCATGTGGTCGCGCTGCAGACCAACGTGAAGACCCGCGTGTGCGACTACGTGGTGGTCAACACGGGCGTGCCGAGTTCGAGTTCGATCGAGAAGTACCGCGGGTCGGGACAGTTCCTCGTGGAGGCGGACATCGACCGCATCCGCGCCATGGGCTTTCGCGTGTTGGCGGCGAACCTCACGAGCGAGACGGATTTTGTGCGCCACGACCCCATGCGCGTGGCGGCGGTGCTGATGCGGCTGGTGGGCAAGTGAGCGGTCGTCTCGTGATCCTCAGCGGCCCGAGCGGCGTGGGCAAGGACACCGTGCTCGACGCGTGGCGCCAGGCCGATTCGCGCGTGGAACGTGTGGTGGCGTACACCACTCGTCCGCCCCGCAAGGGTGAGGTGGACGGGGTGGACTACCACTTCGTGGACGAGCCGACGTTCGCAGGGCGAGCCGAGCGCGGCGCGTTTCTCGAATGGATGCGCGTGCACGATTTCGGGTACGCGACCCCTTTGGACGACATGGAGGCTTTGTTGCGGGAGGGCAAGATCGCGGTGCTCAAGATCGACGTTCAGGGCGCGCTGCGCGTGATGGGTTTGCGGCCGGACGTGCTGTCGATCTTCCTTGTGCCGCCGTCGTGGGAGGCGCTGGAGGCCCGCATCCGGGGTCGCGGCACCGAGAGCGAGGAGCGGATCGTGCGACGCCTCGAAGGGGCGCGACGCGAACTCGATGTGGCCCCGAGGTACCAGCACCGCGTGGTCAACGACGACATGGCGCGCGCCGTTGCGGAGATTCGGGCGATCGTCGCGGGGGCGGGCGCATGAGGCGCGTGGTTCTCGGAGTGAGCGGCAGCGTGGCGGCGTACCGCGCGGCCGACTTGGCGCGCGACCTGATGCGCGCGAGCTACGAGGTGCGCGTGTGCCTCACCGACTCCGCGTGCGAGTTCGTGCGCCCGGCGCTGTTCGAGGCGCTCACGGGCCAGCCATGCCTCCAGGGGGTGTTCGAGGAGCCGGAACGGGGGCGCATGGCGCACATCGACTGGGCGCGCGCGGCGGACGTGCTGCTCGTGGCGCCCGCGACCGCCAACGTGCTGGCGAAATTGGCGAACGGCGTGGCGGACGACATGCTCACGACCCTCGCGTTGGCCTACGACGGGCCGGTGGTGCTCGCGCCGGCGATGAACCCGTCGATGTACGCCCACGAGGCGGTGCAGGGGGCCCTGACGACCCTGCGCGAGCGCGGCGCCGAAATCGTGGACCCCGACGAGGGCGACGTCGCGTGCGGAGAAAGCGGCCAGGGCAAACTCGCGTCGAACGCCCGCATCGTGGATGCCGCAGTCGAGGCCGCACACCGCTCGACGGCGCTGGAGGGCAAGACCGTGCTGGTCACCACAGGCCCCACTCGGGAACCCATTGATAGTGTACGGTACATTACTAATCGTTCGAGTGGGCGCATGGGTGCGGCCGTTGCGCGGGCAGCAAAGCAGATGGGGGCGCGCGTGGTGGTGGTCACGGGCCCGACGGGTGCGGCGTTGCCGGCGGGCATCGAGGTCGTGCGCGTCGAGACCGCCGCGCAGATGCTCGCGGCGTGCCTTCTCCACGCTTCGGCGGCCGACGTGATCGTGGGTGCGGCCGCCGTGGCGGACTACAGGCCCGCCGCGGCGGAGTCCGGCAAACGCCGACGCCGCGAGGGCTCGTGGCGACTGGAGTTGGTGCCCAACCCCGACGTTTTGCAGGCACTGGCCAACGCCCGGAAGCCCGGAGCGCTGGCCATCGGGTTCGCCGCAGAGCCAGATGGGGAATTGGAACACGCCCGCGCGAAGATCGCCGCCAAGGGCCTCGACGCGATCGCGGTGAACGACGTGTCGCGCGCGGACATCGGGTTCGACGCCCCAGACAACGAGCTCACCCTCCTGTTCGCAGGCGGTGGCACCGAAACCAGCGGCAAGCGCTCAAAAGCCGCCTGCGCACGCTGGCTCCTTGAGCGCGTGCTCGCCGGGTCGTAGCCCAAGGTGGCTTCCGCGTCCCGCGGATTCCGGCGAAGGTGGCTTCCGCGTCTCGCGGATTCCGGCCAAGGTGGCTTCCGCGTCTCGCGGATTCCGGCCAAGGTGGCTTCCGCGTCCCGCGGATTCCGGCCAAGGTGGCTTCCGCGTCTCGCGGATTCCGGCCAAGGTGGCT
>CAYJMZ010000182.1:0-6277 GCA_964370995.1 uncultured Fimbriimonadaceae bacterium
CCCTGAAACAGGTCGAGCGCGCGCGCGTAGGAATCCCCCACCCTGAGCTTGCCCCGTTGGCGCAGGAGGCCCACACGCGAGGACACGTCGAAGTCGGGCGCCTGCATCGTCGGCGCGACTGCTACAACGGGTGCTTCCGGCTGGGCGGCCGGTGGCTCACAGCCCGCCACCACCAACGCGAGCACCGTCAACGCGATCCACGTGCGCATGGCGTGAAGTGTACCGGTGCCCCGGCTCAGTCGATTCCGAGAACGCGGTAGCACTGGGTCCCGTCCGGCGTTTCGACCGCGATCTCGTCGCCCGGGCACTTCCCGATGAGCGCGGCCCCCAGAGGCGAACTGATCGAGATCAGGTCGTTCGCGGGATCCGCCTCGTACGAACTCACGAGCTTGAGCGTCAGGGTGTCGCCGAACTCCAGATCTTCGAGTTTCACGGTCGCGCCCAACCCCGCGTCCGGCGCGCTCTGGTCGCGCTCGACAACCTTCGACAATTGGAGGGTCTTCTCAAGGCTCGAAATGCGGCCCTCCAGGCGGGTCTGGTTGAGTTTGGCCTCGTGATAGGCCGCGTTCTCCTTGAGGTCGCCATGCGCCTTGGCCTCGCGGATCGCCTGTGCGATCCGCTGCCGCTCCCGACCCTTGAGGTCTTCCAACTCGTGCCGAAGCTTCGTGTGGGCTTCGGGCGTGAGCATGTATCGGCTACTCATGGAGTGTGTAGTGTAGCATGGCGTCCATGCCAGCCCCCCCGCGTGTGAGCGTGATCGTGGTGAGCTACAACACGCGCGACCACCTGCGCTTGTGCCTCCGGTACATCGAGCCCGAGCACGAGATCATCGTGGTGGACAACGCGTCGGCCGATGGGTCCGCGGAGATGGTGCGGGTGGAGTTTCCTGGGGCGCGGCTCATCGCGAACACCGAGAACCGCGGGTTCGGGGCCGCGAACAACCAGGGTATGGCCGTCGCGGCGGGGGAGCTGGTGCTGCTGCTGAACAGCGACGCGTTTGCCGCTCCGGGGGCCATCGCGCTGTTGGCTCGGGCGTTCGAGGACCCGGAGGTGGTCGCTGCGGGAGGCATGCTGCGCAATCTGGATGGGACCCTGCAGGAGAGCGTGACGCGCCACCTGTCCCTGTGGCACGTGTTCGCCGAACAGACGTATCTGGAGCCGGTTCTGCGCAAGGTGGGGTTGGGGTACTGGACCACGGCCGCGACCCTCGGCTTGAATCTCCCGGCCTCGCGTGTCGGGCAGGTAACCGGGGCTTGCCTCATGCTGCGGCCCCTCGAGCGCTTCGACGAGCGGTTCTTCCTGTACTGCGAGGACACCGAACTGTGCCGACGCCTGGAGCGGCACGGCAAGATCGTATTCGTGCCGGCCGCCGAGTTCACGCACGCGTTGGGCGCCAGCTCCACCGCCGCCCGCTGGCTGTCCGTGGCGCGCTACAACCGCGGGAAAGAACTGTACTTCGCGATCCACCACGGGCGTGTTGCCTCCTCTGTGTGTTGGGCCTTCAACCGGCTGGGGGCGTTGTTGCGGCTGGTGGTGTGGACTGCCCTTTGCGTGGCGAAGCTCGGCGCATGGGGCACGGCTCGGCGACGTGTGGCGCTGTTCGCCCGCGTGCTGACGGCGCCGATCGGCGGGCCTGACAACGGGTGAGGGTTGTTTCACGCAAAGGCGCAAAGGTCGCTAAGGGGAGTGGATTCGGAGGTTTCACGCTGAGTTCGCTGGGCGCGCGGAGGTTCGGACTTCGCGACCTTTGCGCCTTTGCGTGAAACGAGCGCCTACCCAGCCTGGTACGCGGCGAGCACGGTTTCGGGGTCGCCTTCGGCCTCGATCAGCCCGTTGTTGAGCCAGATCACGCGGTCGGCGACGCGGCGCACGGCGTCCATCTGGTGCGACACGAACAGGATCGTGCCGCCGCCGGCGCGGAACTCCTCGATCCGCGCGTAGCACTTCTGCTCGAAGTCGAAGTCGCCCACCGCAAGCACCTCGTCCACCAGCAACACGTCGGCGTCCACGTGCACGGCCACCGCGAACCCCAGGCGTGCGAGCATGCCGCTCGAGTAGCTGCGCACGGGCGCGTCGATATGCCGGCGTAGGTCCGCGAACTCGATGATCGCGTCGAGGCGCTGGCCGACCTGCTTGCGCGTGAGCCCCAGCACCACCCCGTTGAAGAACACGTTCTCCACGCCGGTGAGGTCCGGATGGAACCCCGCGCCGAGTTCGAGAAGCGGCGCCACGCGGCCGTGGATCTCGACGGTCCCCGAGGTGGGCCTGTACACCCGGGCGAGCAGCGACAGCAGCGTGCTCTTCCCCGCCCCGTTGCGGCCCACCACCGCCACGCACTCGCCTCGCGCCAATTCGAACGACACCCCGCGGAGCACCTCGAGGCGCTCGATCGTGCGCGTGTTCCACCACAGCAGCATGGTCTTGAGCGACCCGATGCCCGAGTGGCTGAGTTGGAACTCCTTGCACAGGTTCTCGACGCGCAGGATCGGCTCGCTCATGGGCGCTCCACGAACTTCCACTTCAACCTGTTGAACACCCAGTAGCCGAACACCAAGATCCCGAAGGACATGAGAGCGGTGATGCCCAGCAGCGTCCAGTCCAGCGGCAGCGGGTCGATCCACTTCTTGTCGATCAACACCGGCTGCGGCGCCACGAGCACCTTGCGGTACGCCGTGGATAGCATGGCAACCGGGTTGAGATGGTAGACCGTGTACCAGAAATCGCCCATTCGGCCCTGGTCGCGGGTCGCGTACCACACGTTCTCGCTGAAGTACATGATCGGGCACAGGAAGAACATCAGGTACAGCACGACGCTCACGACGTACTTCACGTCCTCGTAGAACGTGTTCAGGGCAGCCGTGAGCAGCCCCAGACCCGTCGCAAGGGCCAGATTGATGATCAAGAGCAGCGGCAGGTACAGAATCGTGACCTGGAACGGAGGCACGGCGGGGTGGCGCAACCAGATGAACAATAGGTAGAGGAAGAACACCACCATCGCGAGCAACAGGTGCACGAAATTGCTCGCGATCATCGCCAGGGGCAGGATTTCGCGCGGGAAGTAGATCTTGCGAACCAGCGGCAGAGACAGCAGCACCGATTGCGCGCAGTCCAGCACGGCAGTTTGGAAGAACAGGAACGGCAGGTACGCCGCAAGGATGTACGCCGAGAAGTTCGGCGTCTCGTTCTTCATGATCAGCTTGAACACCACGGTCATGACCAGAACGGTCACGAGGGGATTCACGAGCGACCAGAAGAAGCCGAGGAACGAGTTCTTGTAGCGGATCTTCAGTTCCCGCTCGACCATGCTGTAAAGCAACTCGCGGAACCGCCAGAGTTCCTTGAGTTCGCTCAGCATCCGGGCAGTCTACCTGCGGGCGGCGGAGGGGCCTTGACGACCTTGAGCAGCCGCACCCGCACGGTCATCGCGGCGTGGGGTGGAATGATCGGTGGAACGCCCTCGGCGCCAAAAGCATCGGCCTCGGACACCTCGACGGTCTTGATGGCCCCGGCCGCCATGCCGCGCACGAGCGCATCGAGGACCCTCACTGTGGGGGTCCCTCCCACGACGAACGTGAACGGCAGCGCCCGGCGCTCGGTGTCGGCCAGCTCCCGCCCGTCCTTGAGCGTGGCCAAGAAGTGCACCGTCACCCGGTCCCCAGGTTGCACCCCTGTGGGCACGGGCGCACCCTGCCATGCCATCAGCGTCCAAGCGATGCAAACCCCGATCATCATGGCTCTGACGAAGCCGCCCGCCGGGATGATGCAACGAGCCCCTCCCCCCCTCCCTCCGAACCGGACTTGCGGATCTCCCGCATCCGTCTCTCCGGTTGGTGGTTCACCTACGAGAGGATTGGTCGGCGGCGTGAGCCCATACCGTAGAGTTGCGCACGCTTTCGCGCGCTCCCAAAGTAAACTCCCCCGCGTGAAGCGCATTGCGGTGCTGGGGGCGACGGGCAGCATCGGGCGCCAGACCCTGGACGTCGCGAGGCAGCACCCCGATCGCCTGCAGGTCGTGGGCCTGGCCGCCGGTTCGAACGCAACCGCGCTGCAGGCCCTAGCCGCCGAATGGCCGGGTGCGCGCCTCGCCCTCTACGCCGAGCACCCGGAAATCCCGTGCGGCATGGACGCGCTGGTCGCCATGGCCACCTCGGACGACGTGGACCTCGTGGTGGTCGCCGTCGCAGGGGTCATCGGCCTGCTTCCCACCCTTGAGGCGATCAAAGCGGGAAAGCAGATCGCGCTCGCGAGCAAAGAGGTTCTGGTGGCCGCCGGGGAGGTCGTGATGCCCCTGGCGCGCAAGCATGGCACCGTGTTCACGCCCATCGACTCCGAGCACAGCGCGGTGTTCCAATGCGTGCAGGGCGCCGCGCTTGGCGACGTTGACGAACTGATCCTCACCGCGAGTGGGGGCCCGTTCCGGGGCTGGACCCGCGAGCGCCTCGAAAACGTGTCCGTCGAGGACGCCCTGGCGCACCCCACGTGGCGCATGGGCGGCAAGATCACGATCGACTCCGCGACGCTCATGAACAAGGGACTGGAGATGATCGAGGCGCGCTGGCTGTTCGACGTGCCCGTGGACCGCGTGAAGGTCGTCGTGCACCCCCAAAGCGTGGTGCACTCCCTCGTGCGCATGAAGGACGGCAGCGCGCTGGCGCAACTCGGGTGGCCCGACATGCGCCTGCCCATCCAGATCGCGCTGCTGCACCCCGAGCGCAAGCCAAACGCGCTGCCCCCTTGGAGCCCCCTCGACACCCCGAACCTCACGTTCGAGCCCGTGGACGAGCACACGTTCCCAGCCCTTGAACTCGCTCGGGAGAGCGTGCGCCGAGGGGGTGGCACGTCGTGCGCGTTCAACGCCGCCAACGAGGTCGCCGCCAACGCGTTCCTGCAAGGCCGCGCGCGGTTCCTCGACATCCCCGAGATCGTCGAGCGGACCATGGACCGGCACGAACCGTGCGAGGTGACGTTGGACTCGCTGTTGGACACCGACCGCGCCGCGCGGGCGTACGCGCAGGAGTGCCTCGTGCCCCGATGAAACCCTTTGGGGCGATTTCGTGTTGAGATGAAAGCATGCTGTTGATGTTGTTGACCGCCGTTACGTTCCTCGTGATGATCTCGCTGCTCGTGGCCGCCCACGAATACGGGCACTTCCTGCTGGCGCGCCTGTTCGGCATGGATGTCGAGGAGTTCGCGATCGGCTTCGGCAAGTCGAAGTGGGTCTACCACCGCAAAGGGGCCACCGAGTACACGCTGCGCGCGTGGCCCCTCGGCGGGTTCGTGCGCATCAAGGGCATGGTTCCCGAGGACGACGGCAGCGAGGTGAACGTGCCCAACGGGTTCTTCAGCAAGCACCCCTTCAAGCGCTTCGTGGTGCTTCTTGCGGGGCCGCTGTTCAGCGTGCTGGCTGGTGTGATCCTGCTGATGGGCCTGTTCCTCGGCGTGGCCCGACACCCCCTTAACGTGCCCGTGCTGGGCGAGGTTCTTCGAGGCCAGGCCGCGGCCAAGGCCGGCCTCCACGCGGGCGACACCATCACCGCGATCAACGGCGCACCCGTGGCCACGTGGTACGACCTCATCAGCAAAGTGCGCGAGCGGCCCAACGAAACGCTTTTGTTCGCGTACATGCGAGGCAGCACCGCGGGTGAGGCGAGGGTGACAACGTATGTCAGTGACGTCGAGTCACCCGTGCTCGACAAGAACCTCGAGCCGACCGACAAGAAGCTCAAGCACGCCATGATCGGCGCGGGCGCTTCGTTGCGACGCAGCACCCTGGGCGAGGCCACGGTCGAGTCCCTCGGCTACCCCGTACGCATGATGGTCGGCTTCGTGGGCATCTTTACGTCCGTGGACAGGTTCATGGACGAGGTGGGCGGCCCGATCGCGATCGTGACGGCAACCAACCAGCAGGTGAAAAAGGGACCGGTGGACGTGATCCTGCTCGCAGCGCTCCTGAGCATCTCGCTGGGCATCTTCAACCTGCTGCCATTCCCCCCGCTCGACGGCGGGCAGATGGCCGTGGCCCTTGCCGAGTTGGTGCGCGGAGGCAAACGCCTGAGCATCCGAACGCAGTCCGCCATCGCCGCCATCGGGTTCACCCTCGTGGGTATGTTGGTGATCAGCGTGTTCGCCGTAGACATCGGCCGCATGCTGAAAGGCCCCGATCCGGCCGCGAAACCCGCCGCCGCGGAAACGCAGTAGCGACGCGTCCGATTGTGGGAGTGCGCGAGCTTGGAGGCTGTTGCATTGGGTTCGTCCCAAGCCGTGCCGTGGCATTTCG
>CAYJMZ010000183.1:0-4331 GCA_964370995.1 uncultured Fimbriimonadaceae bacterium
AACCAGCCCGGCACACCCACGCAAAGGTAGGCCCCCGCGAAGCCCCCCAGCACGCCCCCGAGCGCCAAGGCGCCGGTGCGCACCCCCCGCGCGGACAGGCCCGCAGCATCCACGGCCTCGGGGCGCTCGCCGGCCGCCCGCAGCGCAAGCCCCCACGACGTGCGCGCCAACGCCCACGTCAGAAACACCGCGAGCCCAACGGTGCCCAGCGCGACCGCGTCCACCCCGTTCCAAACCGGCAGCTTCGCCACGCTTAGAAGCTGGCCGCTCTGCCCGAACTCGGCGCGGTACAGCGTGCCGGTCGTGCCGAGAGCGAGCAGCACGATCCCCGTGCCCGCCACCACCTGGTCCGCCGCCAGCCACACGCACCAGCCCGCCAATACCGCGGCCGTGAGCAAACCCACCGCCGCCCCCGCAGCGATGCCCAACCAGGGGTTCCCCGTATGGTGAGCGGCGGCCATGCCCACGTACGCGCCCAGAAGCATCGTGCCCTCCAGGCCGATGTTGAGCACACCCGCACGCTGCCCCACCGCCTCGCCGAGCGCCGCAAGCGCCACGGGCGTCGCAAACACCAGCAGCGTGGCGAAATCCATCACGCGGCCTCCGCAGGGGCACGGCGCTCGCGCCACGCACTCCATCCGACCAGCCCGAGCACCACCCAACCCTGGATCAGCGCTCCCAAAGTCCCGCCCTGCGGCGTGAACCGCGCCAAATTCTCGCTGCCCGCGAACAGCGCGCCAAACCCCACGGCCGAGGCCAGCACGCCCAGAGGGTTCAACGCCCCCACCAAAGCCACCGGGATGGCAAGGAACCCCCAGTTCTGCGCAAAGCCCGTGTCGATCTGCCCGGCGAGGGCCGTGTACTCCACACCACCGGCCAGCCCGCAGAGCGCGCCTGATGCCGCCATCGCCGCGATCTGCACGCGCCCCGGGTCGATGCACACGGCGCGCGCAACCCTCGGCCCCGCACCCACCAAACGCCACCGGAACCCCGTGCGCGTCGCGAACAGGAACACCCACACCGCCACCGCGGCCGCAACCGCGAGGAAAACCCCGCTGTGCAGGTCCGACTGCCGGCTGAGGCGCCAAAGCATTGCGGCCTCGGGCACGCGCTCGGTGACCGGCAGTCCGCCCGGCGCCTTGAGCGGACCCGTCACCGCCCACCCCATCAGTTGCAGCGCCACGAAGTTGAGCAGGATCGTCGAGATCACCACCTGAGCCCCGCGCCGCACGTGCAGCCACCCCGCCAGCGCCGCGTACACCGCCCCGCCCAGCGCACTCGCCGCCAGAATGCCCACGTTGAGCAATCCCGGGTTCCACGACGACGCCGCGTGCACCAGCACCGCCCCACTGAGGCCGCCGATCACGAACTGCCCCTCCCCGCCGATGTTGAACATCCCCGTGCGCCACGCGAGCAGCGTCCCGAGCCCGCACAACACGAGCGGCGTGGCCCGAACCACCGTGCGCGTCCACGCCACCCCGTCGCCCATGGAACCCTCGAACAGCAGCCGCAGAGACTCGCCAAGCGGAAACCCGAACACCACCAGCGTGCCGCCCACGACCAACGCCACGGCCAGCACACCCAACCCCACGCGCGCAACGCCCCTCATGCGCCGCCTCCGACCACGCTCGCCGCACCCCACCCCTCGGTGAGACGCCCCGACGACAGGAACGCGACCCGGTCCGCCAGGGCGCCGAGCTCATCCAGGTCCGACGAGATCAACAGCACCGCCGCGCCCCGCACCCGCGCCTCGATCAGCCGGTCGTGCACAAAGCGCGCCGCACGCACGTCGAGGCCCCGCGTCGGGTTGACCGCCACGACCAGATCCGGCTCGCCGTCGAGCGCCCGCGCGACCACGAGCTTCTGCTGGTTGCCACCGCTGAGCAGGCGCGCAGGGGTCCGCAACGACCGCGTGCGCACATCGAACCGCTCGACCAATGCCCCCGCCCAAGCCCGTACGCGCCGTCTGTTCAGAAACGGGCCCCACCCAAGTCCCCGTTCGCCCACTTGGAGATTCTCCTCCACGCTCATGGAAAGCGCCAAACCATCGTGCTGGCGGTCCTGGGGAAGGTAACCGACGCGCGGGAATCCCCCAGGCCACCGCACGTGCCCGACCTGCGTTGGGCGCACCCCCGCCACGGATTCGGCCAATTCCACCTGACCGTTGCCGTCCACCCCGCCCACCGCGACGATCTCCCCGCGTCCGACACGCAGCGACACCCCGTCCAAGGCCAGCGAACCGTCCTCGCGGTTCACGCGCAAGCCCTCGACAACCAACCCCTCGTGAACCTCGCCACCCTTTGTGGGCGTCCACGCCGGCATCTCGCCCACCATCAGCTCGGCAAGCGCGTGCGGGTCCAGTTCCCCGCCGGAGAGCGTGCCCACGACCTCCCCCCGGCGCAGCACGGTCGCCACATCGGCGATCTCAAGCACCTCGCGGATCTTGTGCGCGATCAGCACCACGAGCGTGCCTCGCTCGCGGAGGGCGCGCACCACGCGAAACAGCTCCTGCACCTCGGACTCGGAGAGTGTCGCGGTAGGCTCGTCCAGGACCAGCACTTCGGACGTCTCGGCAAGCGCCTTGAGCAGTTCCAACCGCTGGCGCACGCCCACGGGCAGATCCTCGACGCGTGCATCGGGCGCCACGGACCACCCCAGCTCCTCCGCGAGCCCCAGCGCTAAGGCAGACCGCTCGCGCACGCGTGCCAGGGCGCCGCCGTGCCGCAGCCGTGCCAGCGCCAGGTTCTCCTCGACGGTGAACGCCGGCACGAGTTTGAAGTGTTGGTGCACCATCGCGATGCCGCGACCGGCGCAGCCCTGCGGATCGCCCAGCGGCAGCGCCGTGCCGCGCCACACGATACGGCCCGCGTCGGGGCGCACGAACCCCGCGAGGATCGACGCGAGGGTGGACTTCCCTGCCCCGTTCTCGCCCACCACCGCATGGACGGTGCCCGCGCGCATGGCAAACGACGCGCCCGCCACCGCCACGACCGGGCCGTACGTCTTTCGGACGCCCTCGAGACCGAGGATGCCCGAAGCGCTCAGAACTCGTCCTTGGGCACCACGAGCGAGCCCGCGAGGATCTTCGCGCGCAACGCCTCGATCTCGTCGAGCCACTTCGCGTCCACCTTGGCCTTCAATGCGGGGTTCACGAGTAAATCGATCGCACCCTCCTGCATGCCCATAAGCACGACCGAGCCCTTGTACGTGCCGTCGCGCACCTGCTTGGCCAGCGACACGAACGCGGGTTTGGCCACGATCACGGCCGAAGCGAGGACCACACCAGACGCGTTGTCGTTCTGGTCGAGGTTGGCGCCGAACGCCAAAACCCCCTTGTCCTTGCACGCGTCGAACACGCCCTGCGCGGCGGCGTTTGCCTGGTGGATCAGGAAGTCCGCGCCCTGCCCGATTGCATTGAGCGCAGCCCGCTTGGCCGCCGCGACGTCGCTGTCCTGGCCCGTGAACAGTTGGAGCACCTTGACCCCTGGACGGGCGGCCTCGGCGCCGGCACGAAACGCCATGAACGTCGAACGGATGGAAGGCACATCGGGCCCGCCGATCATGCCGACGGTGCCGGTCTTGGTGGCCTTCCCCGCGAGCCAACCGCAAAGGTAGAACCCCTGCTCGAGATAGAACCGGAACGCGCCCACGTTTGCGGCGGTGCCCCCGCCCGAACTGCTCACGAACACCGTGTTGGGGAAGTCCTTGGCGACCTCCATGGCCGGCGCGTTGTACTCGTAGCCGTGCCCGAACACCAGATTTGTACCGTCCTGGGCGTACGCGCGCATCGCATCGCGGATCTGCGTGCCCTTGGCCTCCTGGTTGTTCACGCTCGCGCCCAACTCGGACTCGATCGCCTTCAGCCCCTCATACGCCATCGCGCTCCACCCCGCATCGCTGATGGGCCCGGGGGTAAGCAGGGCGACCTTGAAGCTCTTGTTCTCGCTCGAAAGCCCGGGTTCCGACGCCTTCGTGTCAGGTGCGCCACCCGAACACCCCATCGCCCCAAGCAGGAAAACGCCGAGAATGCACGCTCTCATCGTCGGAGATTACTCGAATCGGGGAGCAGGGATCGGAGATCAGGGATCAGGGATCAGGGATCAGGGATCGGCGGACATCGCGCCGAAAGACTGACAAGAACCTCTCATGCCTCGGCAGCTTCAGCTGTCGAGGCTAGATGATCCGACTCTGATTCCCGAGCTACCCGGTGCCATTTCGGAAGGCGAAACGCTTGAAGAGGCACACATGATGGTTCTGGACGCGGCTCGCGAGTTGCTCGCTTATCGGCGAGAACGGGTTCCTCGCTACTTGGTGTGGGGTTTGGGTTTTTT
>CAYJMZ010000183.1:4341-6251 GCA_964370995.1 uncultured Fimbriimonadaceae bacterium
TCGAATTTTGGGGGGGGGGCGGTTTCCCCCCCCACCCCCCCCTGGTTAAAAACCCCAAACCCACACCAAGTAGCGAAGCGCCGGGCCTCCGACACGAACGCCGGGTAAGCTCTGTCTGCTTGTGTAAGAGGCTTATGAGCCAGTGTTGCACCATGGAGCACGAAGTCTTTCCGAACGCGCCGATCACCGAGGCCATTCTGGATATTCGAGCCAATCTGCCGAGCACCGTCGACCTCGCGGCGCTAGCGACCTTTCAAGGGGGCTTGCAGGAGCGGTACCCGACCCGGGTTGAACGGGTCGTCATGCAAGGAGGCATGAAGCTCGCAGAAGCGGGCGCTCAGATCACGCACGCCATCAAGGGAACGCTCGGATACCAGTTCTCATCGGAAGATGGGAAGAAAGTGGTCCAGGCGCGCCTGGACGGCTTCTCCCATCACAAGCTGAAACCCTATGACAAGTGGGAATCGTTTTTCGCCGAAGCCAATGAACTTTGGGAGCGCTACCGGACCATCGCAAACCCGATCAATGTCACTCGAATAGCGATCCGGTACATCAATCGCATCGAGATTCCGATGCCGATCACAGACCTAAAGGATTACCTTCTCACCTGCCCTGAGATCGCGACCGGCGCGCCACAGGCAATGGCATCCTTCTTCATGCGGCTCGTGCTGGCAAAAGAAGACTCAGATGCCGTAGCCATCGTTACCGAGACAACGGCCCCGCCTCCGCCCGACCTGCGCGTCATGCCGATCATCTTGGACATTGACGTATATTTAGAGAGGGTATTCGATCCGACGGATGGGGCAATTTGGACCCAACTGGAGTCGCTACGTCAATTCCGGAACGAAGTGTTTTTCAACAGCATCACACCCAAAACGAGAGAGTTGTTCGTATGAGCGTCGTAGCGCCTTTAAGAGAGACACGCAGGCAATCATCGTCCGACGGTATCAGTCAGGAGTCTCGGAAGATCGCGGAAGAGGAGGAGAAGATTGAGATTCACTTTTGGGAGCCGGTCACCAGGGTCAGGCCTGAGAAGCGCTTTGCGGAACTCAGTGCCACGTGGCGAAGTGACACTGCGTTTGCCTCTTCGGCCCTGCAAATGGCAACTCACCCCGCGTACCAAGAGATCATTGGCATGGGCTCTGACGCGCTCCCCCTGATTCTTCGTGATCTTGCCGAACGTCCCGCCCACTGGTTCTGGGCACTTCGCGCCATCTCCGGTGAAAACCCAGTGAAGGCAGCGGACATGGGAAAGTTCGCCTCGCTTGTTGGCGCCTGGCTTAGCTGGGGTCGTCAGAAGGGCTATCTGGAGTGACCGCACTCGACTACTTCTTTCCAAACCTCGCCAAGTCTGGCTACGCGATCACCAGCCCAGCGACTCCAGACTACAACTGTATCGCATGGGCAGCTCAAGACGACGCCAGGTGGTGGTGGCCCGATCCCTACCGCCAGTATTTCTGGCCCGAAAATGCACCGCGCGAAGCTTCGGTCGGGGCATTTGTTCAGGCATTCGGTGAACTCGGCTTTCTGCATTGTGCCGATGGCTCGTTTCAACAAGGGTTTGAGGGTTCCTCGCTGTTTACTGTGGGTTGAGGTTCGTACGCCTGGACGTCCAGGACCACGTTTGGACGACTGAGAGGTTGGCCCCATCCATCCCCGCAGCGTCGATAGTGCGTTCTCAATCGCCCCGAAGATCGTCACTGGTTGCCGAGCCCTGCAGGAGTCCGTCGCCTGGTGTTGGGAGGAATAACGTGCCACCCCCGTGTCCGGGCTGTCTCCAGGTTCCAGAGCACGGCCAGGCACAGTTGCGCCAACCAACAACGGGGTCAGCCGCACTGCAGCACGTGGACTCACCTGCCATCCCGACCCCGCAAGGGGTCATGGACGGTAGCCCGGGGTCGTCTCCGGAC
>CAYJMZ010000184.1:0-6241 GCA_964370995.1 uncultured Fimbriimonadaceae bacterium
GGGAGATCGCATGGTGGCTTCGGCGGCTCGCCGATTCCGGCGGGGGCGTTTCGGAGATCGTAAGGTGGAACGGGAATCGGCTCGATGTCGAAGGCCGTTCTGTCGAGATCGAGTTTGACCACGGTGTCCACCGGCCAAGACGCCCCTGCCTTGGATGTGAGAGACACCCCTTGGGCGCTCTGCCGAACATCGACCGTGCCTCCGGTCAGACACCGGGAGCGAAGGACCCTGGCGGGCAACGCGGGGAGGCGGAATTCATTACCGTTCCAGTTAAGAAGATGGAGGTACACGCTCTTGCCCTTGCACGTCGCACCGCCCCAGGGGCCGTTCATGTACGGGCCGCCGCGCGTGCCGTACACGCTCTCGCCGTACTTCCTGAGCCACGCGCCGAGCTCCCGGAGCCGCTCGGCCTGGCGGGGTTCGATCTCGCCCTCGGGGGTTGGTCCGACGTTCAGAAGCAGGTTGCCATCCCCCGTCACCGTCTCCACGAGGATCTTGAGCACCTCTTCAAAGGACTTCAGCTTGTCGTCGGGTTTCCACGCCCACTGCTGGCAGAGGGTCATGCACGTCTCCCAAGCACGCCCGCGCTGGAAGCTGCCGACCTTTTGTTCGGGGGTGTCGTAGTCGCCGTCCGAGCCCCTCTTGCCGACTCGGTTGTTGACCACGAGGTCGGGCTGGAGTTGCATGAGAAAGGCGCGCAGGTCGGTCGCCATTTCAGCGGTGTACGGCTTTTCCCACTGGCCGTCGAACCACAGCATCTTCAGGTCGTACCCCTTGACGATTTCGCCGAGTTGCGCCTTGACGTACTTCATGTAGGTCGGCATGTCGGGGCTGGGCTTGGGCACCGACCCGCCTGGGCTACCGGTGCCGTAGAGGGGGTGCCGCCAGTCGAGGATCGAGTAGTAGGCGCACATCGCGATCCCCTGCCGCTTGGCCGCGCCAGCGATCTCGCCCATCACGTCGCGCTTGAAGGGGGTGTTGGCGATGGTGTAGTCGCTTTGCTTGGAGGGCCAGATGCAGAAGCCGTCGTGGTGTTTTGAGGTGGGCACGACGTACCGCATTCCTGCGTCGCGGGCCAGCCGCATCCACGCGTTCGCGTCGAACTTCGTGGGGTTGAACCGCCTGTAGAGGTTGTCGTACTCCTCGATCGGAACCTGTTCACCGCGCGACCACCCGATTTCGGTCCCCTTCAGGCTCACGGGACCCCAGTGGATGAACATCCCGACCCGCGCATCGCGGAACCAGTCGAGCCGGGTGTCCGCCTGCGAGGTCGCCATGGCCGCGGCGAGTGCGATGCACATCATCATGGGCCGAGCGTACCATGCGCCAAGCGAGAGCCCCTTCTTGTAGCACAGGCACCCCTGCCTGTGTCCCCGGCGCCCGTTCGCAGCCGCGCGCTCGGGACCTGAACACAGGCTGGGAGCCTGTGCTACAAGGGGGCCGCGATCGTCGCGATTGGGGGGCTGGGAGCCTTCTTGTAGCACAGGCACCCCTGCCTGTGGCCCGATCGGCGACATGCGCACCGGGCTAATCTGCGTTCAGTTCGCGCATGATGCACACGGCCAGCGCCTCCGAGGACGACTGACTTCCACTGATCTTGGCGATGATCGCGACTTCGGATCCATCTTTGCGCGTGGCCACGGTGGCGCCCGCGGTGGCCATGACCCGCTTTTCCGGGTGCGACATGAACAACTCTCGATTCTCGCGGTGAAACCCGTGGAAGCGGACTGGCACGAGGTCCGCGAGGGACTTTTCCAGGAGTTCGTCGCCGTCGTACCCGAGTAGCGCCTCAGCCGCTTCATTGGCCGCCCGGATGACGCCCCGTCGATCGACGACGATCATCGCGTCTTCCGCGCCGTCGACCAGGACCTTGTACGCCTCGAGGGCACTCTCCGTTTGGTGTTGGTTTTGGCTGAGCGCATGGACCTCCTCGATCAGCCGGAAGTTCTCCGTCCGCAACTGCTCGATCGCGCGGTCGGTACGGGCCTGGGTGTAATGCGCGACGAGCTGTGCACGGTTGAACGGTCCGATCTTTCCGCGAATCCGCGTCCAATAGCTCCCGACGGTGCCCAAGCTGATCCCGAGGTGGTGTGCGATCGCTTGATCGGTAAGGCCTTCGGTGGCAGCTTGCAGGATTTGCTGCTCTCGGGTGCTGAGCCTCAGTTCTTGCAGAACAGTCCGCATCAATCCGAACGATACCCGCTTGTCCGTGTTTCCAGGTACGCCGATCCCTTGTGGACTCACATTCGGATTCTCTTGCGCAACGCGGTGGCCGCACCCGCCGACCTACGACTGTGCGGAGCCTGTCACGCAGAGTTCGCTGAGGTTCGCCGAGGGGGACGCCACGGTTGACTGACGATCCACGTGGGCTCATGCCCGAGTCGCGGCTGGCAGGCTGAGTTGGTCGAGGTAGGTGTCCTCGAATCGGGGGTCGAGGTTGAGTTCGACGACCTCGACGTTTGCCCGAGCCTTGGCAAGCTCCGCCAGGGTGTTGCGGTCGAGCAGGGCGAGGGTCGCTCCCGCCAGCGAGGTGTTGCCCACAAGCTCGATTTGTGCGGTTGTGAAGCCGGGAAGGAGCCCGCACGCGATCGCGTTGGCCAGTTCCAGGTGCATGCCAAAGCCGCCCGCGAGGTACAGGGTCTTCACGTCGCGGGGGGACAGCCCGTGCCTGCCCAGCAGCGTCAAAATCCCCGCGGCGACCGCGGCCTTGGCTTGTAGAAGCCGGGCGACGTCACCTTCCGATACGAGAATCGGCCGCTTGCCCTGGCCCCATGCCACGCGAAGCGCGCGCCCGTGGGCGGTGGCCACGAGATGCTCTTCAAGGCCCCCAATAGGCTGGAATCGGCCCACCGGACTGAGTAGGCCGCAGCGGCTGCCCTCCGCAAGAAGGTCGACGTACCCCGACCCGCAAACCCCCGTGGGCTTCATGCCCTTTGGGCCAATCCTTTCCCATTCGACCTGGAACGGGTCGGTTCGAAACACCATGTGGGAAATCGCACCTTCGCCGGCCCGGATGCCGCCGGTAAGGCCCGACCCCTCGAACGCGGGGCCCGCCGCCGTCGCGCAGCCGGAGGTCCGTCCGTCGTGCCGCAGCAGGATCTCGCCGTTCGTGCCGACATCGACGAGCAGACTGGGGCCCTCGTCGTAGAGCAGGCCCGAAGCGAACAAGCCCGCGGTCAGGTCGGCCCCGATGTAGGCCGCGATCGAGGGCAGCAGGTACACGGGCGCCTCTGCAGGTTCGAGCCCGATGCGGGCCGCTTCGAAAGGCGCCCGTTCCAAGAAGCGTGGCGTGAAGGGGGCGACGCCCATGGGGGTGGGGTCTGCGCCGGCAAGCAGGTGCAGCATGGTCGTGTTGCCGGCGATCGTGTAGCAGGCGACGCGGCCCAAATCCCCGAGCGCCTCGCGCACAAGCGGCAAGATGGTCTCCCGGACGATGGCCTCCTGCATCCGCGCGAGCATGCCGGGGTCGGTCGAGCAGAGGTTGATGCGGGTCAGCACGTCGTCCCCGAAGTGCATCTGCGTGTTGAAGCCCGACGCCTTGCCGGCCGGCTCACCGCTAGCAAGGTCGAACGCTTGCAGGGCGACGGTGGTCGTCCCGATGTCGATGGCGACGCCGATCCCCTCCGCCTCGATCGGGTCGTGGGCGTAGGGCACGTTGATCCGGTAGCTGTCGAGGACCTGCGGCGCGTACGCGAGCCGGGAGCGCTGGGGGATGCGGAGCGTGACCGCATCGCCGGTCGGCCGGTACCGGCACCCGCGAACCTCCGTGGGGGCGTGTTGGTCCGCGCCCAGCATCGAGCCGTCCAGATGCTCCAGCGAGCCCCGCACCAGCTCCACCAGGCACCCCGCGCACATGTCCTTCTCGCCGCAGCGCGTGTTCAGCGCGAGGCCCTGGCTGCGGAGGATCTCGGCAAGGGAGCGCCGAGCCTGATCGGGCGCGAGCACCAGCTCCTGAGCGCCGTCGGGGAGCTCGACTCTAATCCTCATGGGGCGGGGGCGCGGCCTCCACAACGCGCTCGTCGGCGGTCATGCGCAGAGTCTGGCCCGGCCCCAGCACGAGGAACCGCTCGTCGTCCCACTCGCAGTTCAGCAGCGCCAGCAAGAGGCCAGGATCTCCCCGCTGCCGGTCGAACTTCCAGCCCAGCCACTTCGCGCACCTTTGGGTGAACTCGACGTCCTCCGAGGTCGCGCCCGGACCCATGTCCACGTAGGTCGCGCGGTCGTACGTCGAGAACCAGTGCTGCTCCGTCTCCATCAGGAAATCGGCGTTGTCTTCCCCGTATTTCTGCTCGTATTCCTGCCGAAGGAGCCGGTGTCGCTCCTCGCCGGGCGGCAGATGGTGCTTGTTCCACCCCGGGCTGTACCAATAGGTTCCCGGCGCCTGGCGCACGTACTCGGCGTACCGCTCCTTGCTCCCGAGCAAGACCGTGATGCAGTCGTGGGCGCGGGCGATCACGAGCTTCGCCCTGGCGGTGCGCACGCCCTCCGTGCCCCGGCTGCACAGCCCGTACCCAAGCACGATCGCCTCGGCATTGGTTTCGGCTTCGACCTTGTCGATGGCTGCCTGAAGGTCGCGGCGCAGGCGGTCGGGCTCGTTGTGCAGCCCCTGCGGCATCAGATCGACCCGCACGATGTGCTCCAGGCCCTGGGTAAAGTGCGCGACCTCGTCTTCGAGCACGGCGCACGTGATGACCACGGTTCGGGGTTTGGGCATGGGTGTCATGATCGTCCAGGTCTCGTGCGGGTCGCGGGGTTGCCTGAGTCACAAGTCTCAGGCCTTTGCAGATGCGGCCTTGCGGGCCTGCCTGTGCCGGAAGCGCCGACGTCGGACGAAGGGAACCGAGAACATATAGATCCCGCTGGACCCGAGGGTGAAGAGGCTCACCGCCACCGCAGGCAGAACCCAGTCATGCATCGCGCTGCTGACGAAGCTCATGTCGTGGATGCTCTCGATGAGGTTGTCGTTGCGTTTGGCGATGGAAAGCACGCGAGCCGTCTTCGCGTCGACCTGCACCTCGTGGTAGCCCTCGTTGCTCATCACCTTGAAGATGCCCTTGTCGGCGTGCAGCTCGAAGCGATAGAAATCCTTCTGCTCCCTCAGCTCCGGTATTTTCAGTTGGAACACGGCGTCCGCCACCTGTCCAAGGGACGCCACCTCGTGCATGCTGGCAATCTTCTGTCCCTTCTGCGCCGGAGGTTGGATCCAACCAAACCGCTTCTTGACCGCCAGTAACAGCCCCGAGCAAGCCAAGACGATCAGGAACAGCGAACCGATGATCCCGAACCAGCGATGGATCACCCTGATGTTGTGGAACATGTTCTTCATTATGGATGTTGAGGTCGCTTGGACGGCTGGCAGGCTGTACCCTCTGCTCCATGGCCATGCGCCGCGGCGAGCCTGCGCCCCATTGCCGCACGGCGTGTGAACGATGCCCGCGCTATCAGGGTGCTGAAGCAGGCCGACGCACCCGTGCCACCCCCGTGTCGGGGGTGCTTTCGCCGAGAGTTCTCACCTAGCGCACCCCCAAAGGCGGCTGGCATCCGTCGACGCGGCGCACCGACCTCCTGCCTGCACAATTTCTCGCCGAGACCTCTACCCGAAGATTGAAGGTTGACGCACCACCAGCGAAATCCCCCTATCCCAGCCTCACGGGGCAGTACACTCGCCAACCCATGTTCACGAGCCTGGCACTCGTCTTGCTCGCCGCTTCGCCCGCCAACGTCCAAGACCAGGCCACGTTCGCCCGCGTCGACAAGGCCGGCGAGAAGTCGGTGTACGCCATGACCTGGACGAACGGCGCCTTCAAGACGACCATCGAAGCGGACATGGAGATCACCGTGCTCAAGGTGCTCGAGAGCGGGCGGGCCGACCTGCGGCTGAAGGCCAGTGAGGGCACGATGAAGATGACGAGCTCTCCGGGCACGCTGAAATTCGTGCGCAAGAGCTGAGAGCGTTTGGTGCCTCAGACGCGTTCGTCTGGAGGGATCTAGCATGGAGCGCAAGGGCGCCGATCACCATTGGCTATACTCAACCGGAGAAGTCATGCACCATTCCATCCACTTGAGCGATGAGGCTTTCCGAGCCTACGAGCGTCGGGCGCGGCGCGTGGGTCTTACGGTCGCCGAATACTTGGATCGGTCGGCACCGAGCGACGACCAATTCAGTCTTACCCCCGAGATGCGGGTCGGCATCGAACGCGGGCTCGCTCAAGCCGACGCCGGGCAGCTTGTCGGGCTCGAC
>CAYJMZ010000185.1:0-6210 GCA_964370995.1 uncultured Fimbriimonadaceae bacterium
GAGGCGACGGGCCGCCCAAAGTCGTGTACGATCCCGTCCGGCGCACCGCGATCGTATCGGGAAAGTTGCCCGCCGCACGCACCCGGCTAGACACCCTGGCGTTGCCTGCGCCAGACGAGGCGGCGGTGAAAGCGCTGGGCGGTACCTTTGCGGTCGGCCAGACCGTTCCCGATCGAACGCCCGACCTCGTCATCCAAAGCCCCACGATGGAGCAGATCGCCCGCGAGTGCCTCACCAAGAGCGACAACAACCTTGCGGAGATGCTTCTACTGCTCGCCGCGGCCTCTGAGGGACCCCTGGGCGAGGCGGCCTACCCGAAGGCCGCCGCCCGCCTCGCCGCTTGGCTCAAGCAAGGCCCCGGGCTCACGGCGGAGGCGATGGCCCCCCAGGACGGCAGCGGGTTGAGCCGGCACAACCTGGTCACCTCCCGCGGACTGGGCGCCCTCCTCGCCTGGATCGCCAACCAGCCCTGGGGGGACGTGTGGAAGTCGTGCCTCGCATCACCGGGCGTTGGAACCCTCGCGGGCCGTCTTCCCAAGAGCACCTTTCGCGGCAAGACCGGCACGATTCACCTCGCCAGCGCGCTCTCCGGGTACGTCGACGACGCCTCGGGGAAACGGTTGGTGGTGAGTCTGGTGTTCAACAACTTCGTGTGCACCGCCTCAGAAGCCCGGAAAATTCAGGATACTTTCGTTACCAAAATCGAGGAATCCAATCTTCAGGGCACGTTGTTTGCAACGCCATTCCGACATGCGAGCCATACTTCCCACGCGCAGTTTGGGCGTGCTGATGTTCATCGGGTTTCTCGACCTGTTCACGACCCTGTGGTTGCACGTGAACGGCATGATGGTCGAACTCAATCCGATCATGCGCTACTTCCTGCTGCAAAGTGAGTGGACGTTCGCTCTGGTCAAGGCCGTCACCCTGTTGGGGGCCTGGGGCGTGCTCGCCTGGTATGCCCGCCAGAACCGCGAGTTTGTGCGAATGGCCTGCACGTGGGGTTCCGTCGGCTACGTCGCCCTCTGGACCATGTGGCTCACCGCAGGCCACCTCATTCTCTCGTAGGATTCAGGGGATAGGATTGAGGATTAGAGGATTGAAGGATTAAGGGGGAGGAGCTCAACGCCCAGGTCCGACTCAATCCTCTAATCCTCAATCCTCTCCCCCGTTTCCTATCCCGCTACGGCGACGGCTTCAACCGAGCCGTGTGCCGCTTCGGCGTCCACCACCGCTTTCAGGGCGACCAGCGCGATTTCGATCTGGTCGTCTTGAGGTTCGACCGTGGTGATCAGCTGGGTGAGAAGTCCTGGTTTGAACAAGGCCATCACGAAGCCGCTCCTGCGGAATTTGCCCGCGAACCGGATCATTTCATAGCTGATCCCCGCGATGATCGGGAGGATCAGCAATTCGATGCCCAATCTGAGCAGGGTGTTGAGCAGCAAGAGGTGCTTCCACTCCGGCACCGGGTATCGGGGCACGAACGTAAAGATCACGATCCCCACCAGCAGCACAACGATCGCGAAACTGGTTCCACAGCGTGGGTGCAGGCGGCTTTGCAGGCGGCAGTTCGCCACCTCGAGACTCTGGTCCGCCTCAAGCGTGTTGATCGCCTTGTGCTCGGCGCCGTGGTACATGAACACGCGTCGGATGTCCGGCAGGCGGCTGACCAGCCAAATGTAGCCGATGAAGATCACGGCCTTGATCAAGTTGCTCACGAAGTTGACCGTGATCGAATCGTCGATGCCAAAGCGGCCGAGAACGCCCTGCCCCAGCAAGTTGGGAAGGTACACGAACATGAACAGGCCGATGAGCAGGCCCACGACCATCGCCCCACCGACGGCGATCTTCTTGATCGACTCCCCCTCGCCGCCGCCATCGCCACCAGGCCGCACGATCCCCTCGGGCAGCGCTTCGGCACCCTCCTCCAGAGGCTGGTACTTGTCGTCCATCTGAACGTGCGACGCGAAGTGCATCGCCCGCACGCCCAGCGCCATGGCGTCGATCAAAGCGAGCGAACCGCGCAACAGCGGCAGTTTCAACCACTTCTGACGCCCGATCCAGGTGGACGCCAAGGCCTCGGTCTGGAGCACGATCTGCTGATTGGGCGCGCGCACCGCAACGGCGAAGTAGCGCGGCGACCGCATCATGACCCCTTCGATGATGGCTTGGCCGCCGTACTGCAGGTATTCGCCTTTGGGCATTGGGCGAGTATACCGGCGGGACAGGGGAAGGATCGAGGACTGAGGATTAGAGGATTGAGTCGGACCTGGGCGCCCAGCCCGTTCCCCAGAATCCTGAATCCTCAATTCTGATCCCCGATCCCCGATCCCCGATCCCCGACTCCTAGAACTGCCGGTTTGTTGGTGCTACCGCGAACGAATGCCACCAGGAGCCGTCTATAACAATGGACGTTTCCACAGGAGGTGGTTGCCATGGCCGATGGATCTCATCCATTCGGGGTGGAGCTCACCGAAGAGGAAGCCTTTGCGCTTTTGGGCATGTGTCTTACAAGCCCTCAAGTATTGGATGCCATTTCGGAAAGGGCATTGAAGAAGCTGGCGGGATTCTGCATCTCAAAGAGCAATTATTCTTCACGCGTCGCAGAATCAGAAAAAGCCGAGCCGATCCAGTGTCGAGCTCTTTGAAGGCGGGGATTTCGGTCCTCGCCTTTCCTGTTTTACGCTACGCGTTTACCTGGACCATCTCGTACGCTTCCACGACGTCGCCTTCCTTAAACGCTTCCCAGCCGTCGAAGGTGAGGCCGCAGTCGAAGCCTTCGGCGGCCTCGCGGACGTCGTCTTTGAGGTGTTTGAGCGAGCTGATCTTGCCGGTGAACACGATGTCCTGGCCCCGCTTGACACGCACACTGGAGCTTCGCGTGATCTTCCCGGCGGTGACGTGCGAGCCGGCGACGATGCCCTTCTTGGTGAGCTTGAACCGAACCCGAATCTCGGCCGCGCCGAGGTACTGCTCCTCGAACTTCGGCTCGAGCATGCCCTTGACGGCGGCCTCGATGTCCTCGATCAGTTCGTAGATGATCGTGTAGGTGCGAATTTCGACCTTCTGCCTCTCGGCCTCGCGCTTGGCGCCCGGCTCGGGCTTGACGTTGAAGCCGACGCAGATGGCGCCGGAGGCTCCCGCCAGCAACACGTCGCCTTCGGTGATCGAACCCACCCCCGAGTGGATGATCCGCGTCTCGACCTCTTCGTTTGAGATCTTCTCGAGCATGCCCTTGACGGCCTCGACCGAACCCGAAACGTCCGCTTTCACGACGAGAAGCAGCTCCCGGAGGGTCCCCGCCTCCATCTGTGCGCGCAGGTCCTGGAGCGTCACGCGTCGCTCCGGGGTGGCGAGGGAATTGACCCGGTCCGTGTCCGCACGTCCGCCTGCGGTTTCCCGGGCCAGGCGCTCGTCCTCGAAGACATCAACCGTGTCACCCGCGACGGGCGTGTCGTTGAGCCCGATGACCTCGACGGGGGTCGAGGGTCCGGCCTCGGCGATGCGATCGCCGGTGTAGTCGTACATCGCCTTGATGCGGCCCCAGGTCGAGCCGACCACGAGGGTATCCCCGATCCGCAGCGTGCCCTCCTGCACCAGAATCGTAGCCACGGGGCCGCGGCCCTTCTCAAGCTTCGCTTCGATCACGACGCCCTCGAGTTTCCCGTTGGGGTCGGCTTGCAGCCCAAGCACTTCGGCTTGCAGCAGCAACATCTCGAGCATCTGTGGGACTCCCTCGCCCGTGATGGCGGCCACCGGACAAACGATGGTCTGTCCACCAAACGCCTCGGGAATCACGTTGTGGCCCGGCAACTGCTGGAGCACTCGGTCGGGGAGGGCACTGGGTTTGTCGATCTTGTTGACCGCGACGATCATCGGCACGTTCGCGTTCTGGATGTGGCTGATCGCCTCGATGGTCTGCGGCATGATGCCGTCGTCCGCGGCCACGACCAGCACCGCGATGTCGGTGACCTGTGCGCCGCGCGCCCGCATGGCGGTGAACGCCGCGTGACCCGGCGTGTCGAGAAACGTGATCTTGCCGTCGGCCAATTCGGCCTGGTACGCGCCGATGTGCTGGGTGATGCCGCCGTGCTCCTTGGACACGACGTTCGTTTTGCGGATGTAGTCGAGCAGGGTGGTGTTGCCGTGTTCGACTTGGCCCTTGATCGTGACGACCGGAGGCGGGGCGCGGGCGCCCTTCGCGCTATTCTTGGCCTTGGGCACAGGGGCCTTGGGCACGATCGCATCGGCCCAACGGATGGACAGTCCCACGGTCTCGACGAACTTTTCGGCGATCTCGGGCTTGAGCACCGTGGTGAGGGTCGCCATGACCTTCATCTTCAGCATCAGGATCTTCTGGACCTCGGGCTGAGGCATATTGAGGGCCGTTGCGATGTCCCTCGGGGTCACCTGAGGCTGCAAAACCAAAGGCGCATCCTTGGGAAGGTCTGCCAAAGACTCCCTGATGAGATCCAACGTGTCCTGATCGGCATCGAAGCCCGTGGTGTCGTGCTCCAATCCCAGATCGTGCAACACGCCGTAAACCTGGCCCGGCTTGAGAATGTACTCCGACGCCAGTTCTGCGATGGTGACCGTCATATCTTTGTTCTTTACCTCAGTTTGCATGTTAACTCGTCGCGCACACGGGCCAGCGCATCATCCGAAACCGATCCGCGCAGAGCACGCGCGAGCCTTCCCTTGGCAAGCAGACCGTCGATGCAGGCCGCGCTGGGGCAGACGTACGCGCCCCGCCCGGGTGCCCGCCCAACGGCAATCTCCCCGCCTCTTGGACGCGACACGCGGAGCAACCCGCTCTGGGCCCTTCGCGCGCGGCACGCCAGGCACGACCGGATCGGAGATTCTAGGCCTCCGACGTCGCCTCCTGAACCTGCTCGACCACCCCATCTGGTGCAGGCGCTTCGACGACTGCGGGTACCGGAGCGGTCTCCGCGGCCTTGGTCTCCGCGGCGGCCTGAGTTTCGCTTCGGATGTCGATCTTCCACTCCGTGAGCCGCGCGGCCAGCCGGACGTTCTGTCCACCCTTGCCGATTGCAAGCGAGAGCTGGTTGTCGGGCACGATCACGTACGAACTGTGCTCGTCGTGGTTGAGGCGCATCGCGTTGACCTTCGCGGGACTGAGCGCGTTGGTGATGTACGTCTCGGTGTCGTCGCTGTACGGCACGATGTCGATCTTCTCGTCGTACAGCTCGTCCACGATCGCCTGAACGCGCGAGCCCCGCGGGCCCACGCACGCCCCGACGGCGTCCACGCGCTCGTCGGTCGATGTGACCGCGACCTTGGCGCGCTGGCCCGGCTCTCGGGCGACGCTGTTGATCACCACGATTCCCTGGGCGATCTCGGGGATCTCGAGTTCGAAAAGTTTGCGAAGCAGGTTTGGATGGGTGCGGCTTACGATCACCCTGAGGCGGCGCATCGAATCGTCGACGCGGAGCACATACACGCGCATGCGGTCGTTCGGGCGGTACGGCTCGGTGGGGACCTGCTCGCGCCGCGGGAGTTCGGCCTCGACGCGGTTGACCTGGATGAACACGCTCTGGGTCTCGCGACGGCTGACGACGCCCGACACGACCTCGCCCATCTTCTCGTTGAACACCTCGTGGATCTGGCGAGTCTCGGCTTCCCGCAACTTCTGGCTCAACACCTGCTTGAAAGTCTGGGCGGCAATGCGCCCGAACCGGTTGGGATCGACTTCGGTCTGGATGAAATCGCCCACCTCCGCGTCGGGCTTGCGCTTGCGCGCTTCGAGGAGGCTCATCTGGAACGATGGCTCGGCCACAACGCCCACCACCTCCTTGTCGAGGAAGGCGGTCCACCCCTTTTGGGGGTCGATTCGCACCGCCACGTCGCCCGTGGCGCCCACGAATTTCTTGTAGGCAGCGGCAAGCGCCTCCTCGATTTCGGCGAGAAGGTCCTCAAGCGAAATGTCGCGTTCGGTCGCAATCTGATTCAGCTGCTGCAAGATGTCCATGCGTTTTCCTTCTGAGCGAATAAAAAAAGGCGGCACTCGGCCGCCTTTCGGCTTAGCTCTAAACTCCTGGCAAGTATAGCACACGCGAGTCCAGACTTCCAGGCTCATGCGGGCAACACCACCCACCACCCAATGCTACAATCCCCCGTGTTCACCGTGTTCATCGAAGCCTTGGAATTATATGAGTACAATGGCGTTGGCGAGGCCGAGCAGTCCGGCGGCCC
>CAYJMZ010000186.1:0-6191 GCA_964370995.1 uncultured Fimbriimonadaceae bacterium
GCATTCAGGCGCTCAGCTTCAACCCCGCACGCACGCTGCTCCTCAGCACCGGCAAGGACGACGCCGTCAAGATTTGGGATGTCGCCAGCGGCAAGGTGAAGTTCACCATCCTCGGCAAGGGCGCCAACCTGTTCGGCGCCACGTACCGGGGCAAACTCAACGACTTCGGGCTGGGTACCCTCGCCGGCGCGGCGCGGCTCTACGGCGGCGATACCAAGATCAAGGGCTTCATGATCGCGCACGGCAACCAGGGCGTGTTCGACATCGATTTCAACCGGGCCGGGACCCGCGCTCTCACGTGCGGACGCGACGCGAACGGCGGGATCTGGGACGTCGCGAAGTACAAGCGCCTGAACTACCTGCGCGGGCACACCGACTGGGTGGTCCACGGCAAGTTCGCGCCCAAGGGCAAGTACGTGGCGACGGGGTCCTCAGACCGCACCGTGCGCGTGTGGAACGTGTTCTCCTACAGGTGCGAGATCGTGCTGGAGAACCAGAGCGCGGTGGGTTCGCCCGTCGCGTGGACCGGCAACGGCAAGTACCTCGTCACCGTGAACATCGGCGACTTCCTGACCGTGAATTCGCTGTCCGCCGCGCAGTAGGCGTTCACGCGGCCTGCTGTTGCGGCCCGGACAGGCGCGCGTAGCTGGCGAGAAGGTGCCGGCGTGCGGTGTCGTGGTTGAAGAGCCGGAGCACCCGATCCTGCCCGCTCTTGGCATAGCGCCTGCAGCGGTCGGGGTCTTGTGCAAGCGCGATGAGCCGTTGGGCCAGTGCCCCGGCGTCGTTCATCGGGAAGTAGTCGCCTGCGTCGCCCATCACCTCGCGAAGCACCGGAATGTCGGTCGCCACGCAGGGCAGGCCCTGGGCCATCGCCTCGACCAGCACGCGGCCGAACGCCTCGTGCACGGTGGTGAAGAAGAACACATCGGCTTTGCCCCGGATTTTTGCCACTGCCTGGGCATCGCGAACGTGGCCGTGAAACAGAATGCGCGTTCCCGCCTCGGGACCCGCCAAGTGCTCCGCAACTGGGCGCAGCACACCCGATCCCACGATGTCGAAACGCGCATCCGGAAGGGCATCCAGGACCAATCGCGCCGCCCTCACCGCAACCTCGATCGCCTTTCCCGGATACAGCCGTCCCACCCAAAGGAATCGGGGCCCCCCTTCAGCCCGGGCACGCGAGGTCCGCTGCACCGGGGTGTCCATCGCATCGGGCACCACATCGATCGTCTGGGGATCGAGTCCACACGCGACGTACGCATCGCGGCTCACCTCGGTCATCGCAATGCAACGGTCCGCGGCCCGCGCCGCCGCGAGGTTGTAGTGGCGGAGGATCATCGTGTCGAATCGGGAGAACCGACGCGGCCCAAACAGCACCGTCTGGCGGATGGAGTACACCTTCCGGGTGCCCATCGCGTCCGCAACGCGGAACAGCGGAGGTGCGATGTTGGCCTCTTGCACGTCGAGCACGTCGAATCGGGGCAGCGTGCGGAGCTTGGCCGCCATCGCCCTGCCCTGGGCAAGATCGCTGACCAAGGAAAGCCTCGCAGGCATGCGCACCCTCCACGGCACGTGCGCGTAATGCAATCGTGGGTCGAAGGGCCGCTCGGCGGGGTCCTGAAAGCAGGACAGCACGGTGACCTCGTGACCCGCCTCGAGCAAGTAGGTCAGCATGGCCCGCACGGACAGCGCGATACCCGCACCCTGAAATCCCCGCGGGACCTCCATCATCGCGATTGCCATGCGCACTTCACCTAATCATCGGCACCGCAATTGCCTTCTTGCAGGATGGAGCGAATGAGTTCACGGCCCCGAAGGTCTGGCCTCCCGCAAGCCGATAATCTCCCAAAGGGGGCAGACCCGAACTCTGGAATCTTCGCGAGAAGGCAAGAAACGAAGCCTATGTTGTATAGAGTGTGGAAGCTTAGGGTGTCACCAGTCATCGAGCCAGGCGCACTGGAGCGTGCCGTGTGATGCGCGTTGCCATCTCCGACGGCTACCCGGCGCCTTTCTGCTTCGACCTTGGCCAGCGAAACGCCGTGCTGAGCCGCCAGAAGTTTGTGCGTGGGTCGAGAATCGTGCCGTGGCTCGATGCGGTGACCTTCGCGAGCGGCGCGGGGTTTGATCTGCTGCACACGCTCAACGCCGTGCCGATCCGAACCGCCACTCCCTACGTCGTGACCTTCGAGAGCTTTCTGCCTCGCGTGCCCGACGACCGCCCCCTTCCCGGGTTGGAGCGGTGGCTGATGAGCAAGTTGCTGTCGCCGCAATGCCGGCGCGTGATCGCCTTATCGGAGTTTGCACGCCGCCAGTGCGAGGCGCAGGTCGCCCGCCAACCGGGCAGCGAGGCGCTTCTGGCCAAGTTGGAGGTGCTGTACCCCGCCGCGCCGGTGCGGGCTTCTGCGCCGAAGTCGGCCCCCACGGACGGGCTCAAGCTGCTGTTCGTGGGGCGCGACTTCGCCCGAAAGGGTGGGCCTTCGCTCGTGCGCGCCCACGAGGAGCTCGTTAGGCGCGGCGTGCCCGTCCACACGACGGTGGTGTCGTCGCTGGGGTGGCAGCCGGGCGGCGTCGTGGGTCCCTCGTCGCGGGCCGTGATGGACGCCGAACACGCACGCCTGGCCACCTCGGGCATCGAGCACATCGCGAGCCTCCCGAACCCCGAAGTGCTGCGGCGGATGGCTGACGCCCACTTCCTGGTGCTGCCAACGGTGAACGACACGTTTGGTTTCGTGTGCCTGGAGGCCATGGGCGTCGGCACGCCGGTGGTGGGAACCCGAACCTACGCCCTGCCCGAGATCATCGAGGACGGGGTCGATGGAATCTTGCTCGACGTGCCCAACGACCCCGACGTGGGCCGGTGGACGGGCCTCCAACAGCGGCGCCTGCCCGGGTACGACGACGCGTACCTCGCGCTGATGGACGACCTCGCAGCCCAAATGGCCGATCGCCTCGAGGCGTTCTGGTCCAACCGGGGGGCCTATCCCGAGATGAGCGCCCACGCGCTTGCCACGATGCACCGCAAGTTCGATCCGACGTCGGCACGCGACCACCTTGAGGGGATCTACGAGGACGCCGTGCCGGACCGGCGAGTGGCCTAGAAGTAGCACAGGCACCCTTGCCTGTGGCATTCGGCAGTGGGAATCTCACAGGCAGGGTGCCTGTGCTACTATGCGGCGTCGCGGATCGAGCGCGCGATCGCACGCCAGAATTTGGGGCGCAGCACGGGCCAGCCTGCCAGGCCGAGGTACTCCAGGCATCGGGGGAAGCGGGTGAACCCGGCGGCGGTCAGCGCCATCAGCACGAAGAACTCGCGCTTTTGCACTTCGGACGCAAACGGCCATCCCTCGAGCAGAGTTGAGAGGTTCCGCGCAACGGCAGTTGGGGTCTTCGACACGCCACCCGGCGACAACTGATACAGCGTGTGCGACGATCCGATCCGCCACGCGGGGCCGAACGCGTGGGCGGCGCGCACCCAGAAGTCCACGTCCTGCTGCGACACAAGACCCTCGCGGAAGCCCCCCAAGGCCAGGTACCGCTCTCGGGGAACCGAGAAGCTGCTGCCTCCGGCCCAGGTGGTCCACTGGAGGAACCGCTCCCAAGGCACGGGCCCCTCCGGCCCTGCGCCCATGAACCCACCTACCGGCACGCGCGTGGCGACGTCGTACACGAAAGAGGGGTCGCCGCAGCTCCACGCCTCGAGGTGCGCTGCGATCTTGTGGGGGGTCCAAGCGTCGTCTGCGTCGAGGAACAGCAGCAGCTCGCCGGAGGCCGCCTCAACCGCCCGATTGCGGGCCACCGCCCCGTTCGCGTGAGGCAGGCTCAGCACCCTCGCGCCGGCACCACGCGCCACGGCGGCGGTGCCGTCGGCCGAGCCGTCGTCGGCCACCACGACCTCGTCAGGCCGCCTGGTTTGGTTCCAAGCCGAAGCGATCGCGCGCGCAAGGGTGGTCTCGGCGTTGTACGCGGGGATCACGACCGACACGGAGGCAAAGCGCGCCATGGCTACGCCGCCGCGAGGTAGCTCGAACGCCCCGCGAAGGGCTCGTCCCTGGGCGAGGCGTGCGTCAGCACCATGCTGATCTCCTTCGCACCGGAGCGGCGCAGGATGTCGTACGCCACCGGCACCGCGCGGAAGCTGGTGCCCGCGGCCGACACGACCAGACAGACCTGGTCCACGAAGGGCGCAAGGCGGGACGCGTCGGCGACCACGTCGCACGCTGGCGCGTCGAGCACCACAAGGTCGGCCTTCTCGCGCATCGCGTCGATGATGGCCACAACGTGCGCCGTTGGGTAGTCGCCCAAGCCCCCGTTCCCAACCGTGCCCGCAGGCACCACGAACAGGTTCTCGTGTGAGGTCGCCATTTCGATGGTCGCCGAGTCGGAAGCCAGCATCGTGCGGCTCAACATGTCGGCGATGCCCGTGCGCTCTTCCGCGTGGAACAGCTCCGTGAGGGTCGGGTTGCGAAGGTCGCAGTCCACCAAGAGCACCCGCAGACCGGTTCGAGACACCGCAAGGGCGAACTGCGCCGCCGACGAGCTGCACCCCACGTCGCCGCCGATGCCGGTGAACATCACCATGCGCGGCATCTCCTCGCCGCGCGACATCTGCGCAAACGCCATGAACCGAAAGCTCTCTGCGGGCCGGCACTTCTCGTCGGGCAGACGCGCAAGCATCTTGGCCGCGCGGCGCTTCGGGAGGGCGGGCACCGTGGCGAGCACGGGAAGCCCCGTCAACTCGGTGAGCTGGCCCGACGTGCGGACCGGAAGGCGCATCGTCTCAAGGAGGAAGCTGAACATCACCCCAAAGCACAAGCCCGCCACGAGGCCCACGAGGCCCACCTTCACGGGCTCGGGCGCAACGGGCTGGGTATCGGCTTGGGCCGCGAAAAGCACCTGCGCGGTGCCCATCGTGCGCTCGGTGTTGTTCTTGAGCAGCTCGAGGTTCTGCTTGAGCGTCCGGTAGCGCCCATCGAGGATCGACGCGTCACGGGCAAGGCGCACAAACTCGAGCGAGCGGGTCGGAAGCACGGAAATGAGATCTTCCTGTTGCCCGTACACCGAGTCCACGCTGGAGACCTTCGAGTACAGGCTCTGCTGCTGGATGCGGCTCATCGCCAACTCGCCCTCGACCTGCGCGCGCACCGGGTCTGGCCGGAACGTGCGCGTGGCCTTGGTCCATTCCCGCGACTTCTCTTCCAGAATCTTCTGCTGCGTCTCCGAAATCACGGCGTCGAGGTCGACCACGCGCCTGGATTCGGGCGTGTACGTGCGAAGCGTGGACAAGCGATCGGCCTGAAGCTGTGCAAGGCGCGTTTCGAGGGTCGTCACCAGGGGCGTTCGAACCTGGCTTATGGTGTCCTCGACGGTTTGGGGAAGCACGGCGAGCTGCTTGAGCTGGCTGCGGATGCTCGCTTCGACGGCGGCAAGTTCGGACTTCGCGTTGTCGCGTTGTTGCTGCAGCGTCGCAAGGTAGGTGGCCGCCTGCGTCTCGGCGGTGGTCACGTCGGTGATCGTGTACTTCTCTTTGAAGTCCCGCAGAGACTCCTCGCCCGCCTCGAGCTCGCCTTTGGCCTCGGCGACCTTCTTGTCGAGGTACGCCTGCGCGTCGAGCTTGGCCTGTTGGGCGGCGGTGCGGCGCTTGTCGTTGTACGCGTCGGCGACGGCATCGGCGAGGTCCGCGGCCAGTTGGGGATCTCCGGCTTTGGCCTGGATGATCACGGCGCGCGATCCGCGGTCTCCAAACACCAGATACATCTTGTAAAGGTCGTCAAGCTGCGCGTACAACTTGGGTTCGTTTCGCTTCGACGCGAGGTTCGACAGCGCGAGCCCGAACATCTGCTTGCTCTGAAGGATGCTGGCTTCGGTCTCGATTCCACTGGAGAAGCCGCCGCCGAGGATGTTGGCGACCTCCGAACTGTAATCCTTGAGTTCGCCAGCCTTCCCATCGTCCACCAGCAGCTGCGTCTGCGCCTGGTAGACCTTCGGCAGGAAGAGCGCGGCGCCCACTCCCGCCGCCAGGCCCAGGAGGGCAAACCAAACGATGCGCTTGAAATGGACCTTGAACATGTGCTCTGATGCCGCCGACGGTTCGACTCCCCGCAAATTCACGGGCCACCGTTCATATCGGTTCAGCGCCGCGGAAACCCCACGGGCTGGAAAGGCCATGCCTCCGCAGCCCCGCTGTGGAGGGC
>CAYJMZ010000187.1:0-6171 GCA_964370995.1 uncultured Fimbriimonadaceae bacterium
CTTCTGAACCGCGCCCCCACCCTGCACCGATTGGGCATCCAGGCTTTCGAACCGATCCTCGTGGACGGCAAGGCGATCCAGGTCCACCCGCTCGTGTGCCACGCGTACAACGCGGACTTTGATGGCGATCAGATGGCCGTGCACGTTCCGCTGAGCATGATGGCGCAGGCCGAGGCCCGCGTGTTGATGTTGTCCTCGCAGAATCTGTTCTCCGCGGCAGACGGTCGTCCGACGATGGCGCCCGTTCAGGACATCATCCTGGGCTCCTACGCGCTGACCATGACCAGCAAGGCCGGCCGGGCCCGGCTGGAGGAGCAGGAGGCCGCGCATGCCAAGAATCCGGAAAAGAACCCTGCGCCGCGCATCTACGGGAGCCCCGAGGAGGTCTGGTTCCTGCTTGAGAACCCTGGTGGAGAGGACAGGCTGCACCTCAACGAGCCGATCAAGGTGCGCCTCAGGCGTCCCCTGTTCAGCCCGGACAAGGAGATCGACCGTCGCGACCCGGTTACAGGTCAAGAGTTCGTGCTCGTCACGACGACCGACGAGAACGGCGAAGAGCGACGGGTGCCGGAGGCTTTGGAGCAGGTGATGGGTTCGTTCATCGCAACCTGCACGCCCGGCCAGCTGATCTTCAACGACATTCTGCCGTATCCGCTCAAGCACAGCGAAGAGTTCCTTTGCCGGGAGCTGGACAAGAAGAGCCTCTCCGAGATGATCATGATCTGCCACCGGCGTGTGGGCATGGAGGGCACGATCAAGCTGCTGGACGACATGAAGGACATGGGCTTCAAGTGGGCTACCAAGTACGGCCTCACCGTTGCCATCACGGACATGGACCCGCCCGTGCGACGCGAGGAGATCATCCAGTCTGCGGACGACCGCTCGACGAAGATCTCGCAGCAGTTCCGACGCGGAATGCTCACGTACAACGAAATGACCCAGAACCTCATTCGGCTCTGGACCGAGACGTACGACGAGATCGGCAAGGAGATCGTGGCGGGACTCACGCAGTTCAACCCGCTTTCGATCATCACCGTGTCCGGCGCCCGTGGGTCGGTCAAGCAGTTGGCCCAGCTTGCGGGCATGCGCGGACTGATGTTCAACCAGTTCAACGAGGTGATCTACGAGATGCCCGTCAAGAACTCGTTCCACAGGGGCCTGAACATGCTCGAGTACTTCGTGACGACGCACGGCGCCCGCAAAGGCCTCGCCGACACCGCGCTTCGAACTGCGGACGCCGGTTACCTCACGCGCCGCCTTGTGGACGTCTCGCAGGACGTCATCATCCGCGCCGAGGACTGCGGCACCTCCGACGGAATCCTCGTGAACCGCATCGTTGACGAGGGCGAGGTCATCGAGTCGATTGGCGACCGAATGTTCGCCCGCGTTTCCACGGGAAGCCTGTTCGATCCCGAATCCGGCGAGGAGGTGCTGGGTTCGGGCCAGATCGTCACCCGCGAGCACGCGAGGGCCGTCACCGCGATCGAGAACCGATACGTAGAGCGCACATTGGGACTCGACGAGGACGCGCACAAGAAACTCAACGAGCAGTATGCCGAGTGCGGCTTCGAGTTCAGCGAGCACGGCTTTTTGAGCGTTGCGATCCGCAGCGCCCTGACGTGCGAGCGCGAACTGGGCATCTGCAGCAAGTGCTACGGCGTCGATCTGTCCACGAGCAGGCTCGTCGAAGTCGGCGTCGCAGTCGGCATCATCGCCGCGCAGTCGATCGGCGAACCGGGCACCCAGCTCACCATGCGTACGTTCCACACGGGTGGTGTTGCGGGATCCGCGACCATCGCCCGCACGAACCAGTACAAGACCGGCAAGTTCATCCGCCAGTTCATGGAGGACTTTGCCTTGGCTACCGACACGGACATGAAGCAGTTCGATCCGACGAAACTGCTCGAGTCCCAAGAGAGCGTCGTGAAGAGCTTCTTCAAGGACAAGGATCTCCTCACCATCAACGAGGAGGATCCCAAGGCCAAGAAGAAGACCGAGCGCCAGACCAAGGCGGCCCAGAAGCTGCTCGATAAGGCGGACAACGAGTCGAAGAAGCTCTGGGAGCGATCGCGCAAGACCTTCTTCTATGCCTGGACGGGCGAATCGAGCGGCATCGTCCGTGTCGAGGAGATCTTCGAGGCCCGGCGCCAGCCCCGTGGCAAAGCCATCATCTGCCCCGTCACCGGTGTGGTGCGCGCGATCCAAGAGTCGTCCTACGGCCGCTGGATCATCATCGACGCCACGATCCCCCTCACGGGGCCGATCAAGAACGCCTACCTGAGCGATGTGCAGCCTTGGGCGATGGGCGAAGATGGCACGATGGACCCCGGGCTCGAGAAGCTGTACGGTCAGAAGTTGACCACCGCGACGGTATCGGCCTTGCGCAAGTTCGAGATCGAGAAGGTGGCCATCTACTACCCGATCCTGGTTCCCCCGCTCGGCAAGCTGCCGATCGCCAAGGGCGGCAAGATCATCAAGGGTGACCCGCTGACCGAGGGCCCGCGCGACCCCCACGAGGTTCTCGAACTCGCGGGCGCCTCCGCGGTGTACGACTACTTCGTCGAGAACCTGCAGAGCGTGTACAAGGCCCAAGGCGTCGACATCAACGACAAGCACATCGAGGTGATCATCCGGCAGATGCTGCGCAAGCGGCAGATCAAGGAGCCCGGGGATACGCCGTTCCTGCCCGGGCAGATCGCGGACCGGTTCGTGTTCCAGCGGGAGAACGACCGTGTGCGCCAGTTGATCCAGGCCGGCAGGAAGATCAAGTACGTGGACCCGATCACGGGCGAAAACATCGAGCGCGATCCCAAGGAGGCCACGGCCACCTGGATTCTCCTCGGCATCACCGAGGCGTCGCTCGCCACGGACTCGTTCCTGTCGGCTGCGTCGTTCCAGAAGACCACGCGCGTGCTCACCGAGGCCGCCGTGCGAGGAAAGAAGGACCATCTCGTGGGCCTGAAGGAGAACGTGATCATCGGACGGCTCATCCCGGCAGGTACCGGCGTCAAGGCCTACCGCGATGTGGCGGTAGACGTTCAGCGCGGACCGGCGTGGGCACAGCAGTCGCTCACAGCTCTCGTCGAAGCCGGCGGGGAAGCAGGCGACGCCACGTCATCGCTCTCGTTCCCGTCGCTGGCCGACATGGCCGCCGAGGAAGCAGGCGCAAAGGAAGAGTAGTCAGGGGGAGTGTTGAGTGTTGAGTGTTGAGTGTTAAGAGGGGCGGGAGTTAGCAGTACGATCACGTCCGGCTCAACACTCAACACTCAACACTCAACACTCCCCTGCCCCTCACAGGTCGAACGACTTCGCCGGGAACCGGATGTTGGGCACGGGAAGAAGGGTCTCGTCCTTCCGGATCGGCATGGAGGAGTTGCCCGCGACGTCCTTGATCCGCTGCTCGGCATCCTTCATGTACTCGATGATCTGCTTCTCCAGGTCTCGCCGCATCTCGTCCATCTCGTCGATGAGGCGAAGAATGACCTCCACTCCCGCAAGGTTGACGCCGATCTCCTGGGTGAGGCGCTGGATTCGGCGCACCTTGCGAATGTCGGCCTCGCAGTACACGCGGTTCTTTGCGCCGACACGGGCGGGCACCACAAGCCCGAGCCTCTCGTACTGGCGGAGCGTCTGCGGGTGCACCCCGCACAGCTGGGCTGCAACCCCAATCATGTACACGGGCTGGTGCTCGCCCCTCACGCCCGGCTCCCCTCGAGATCGGCGAGCTGCTCCAACAGCTTTCGCTGCTCCTTGGTGGGCACCTTGGGCACCACGATGCGAATGCGCGCCATCAGATTGCCTCGCGCGCCGCCGAGCCGGGCGATGCCCTGCGTGGCCAAGCGAAACATCTGCCCGCTCTGAGTGCCCCCCGGAATCCTCATGGACACGGTGGACCGCAGGGTCGGCACGCGGATCTCACCCCCGAGCGCGGCGGTGGTGAACGGGACGTCCACGTCCACCTCCAGGTTCTCGCCCGAACGCCGAAACTTGGGGTGGGCCTTCTCGCGGATGACGATATAGAGGTCTCCCGCGTGTCCTCCCGTGCCTGCAACGCCCTTTCCCGGCACCCGCAGCTTCTTGCCGTCAGAAATCCCGGCGGGGATCTTGACCTCGACGGTCTTGGTCGTGGGCACCGTGCCCCCACCCTTGCACGTGGGACAAGTCTCGAGGCGCATCTCACCCGAACCGCCGCAGGCTTGGCAGGGCTGCGCCATCCCAAAGGGGCCTTTCACGCGGCCAGCGCCGTGGCAAACCGTGCACTTGCGCGACGAGCCCAGCGTCACCACACCCAGCCCGTCACACGTCTTGCACGCGTCTGGACTCTGGTAGGTCAGGGAGCGCGACGTGCCCGCATCGATCTCCTCCAAAGTGAGCTCGACCAGCTTTTCGACGTCGCGGCTCGGCGTCGCGCGGTGTCCGCCATGGGGACTGTCCTGTTGACCACCCATGTTCGTGAAGAACTGCTCGAAAATCGTCTCGAATCCGCCCGGGGCGCCAAATCGAAACTCGTGGCTCGAACCGTCGCCAGCCGGTGCCCCACCGCCGGTGAAGTTCTGGGCGTGTTCCCAGTTCGAGCCGAACTGATCGTAGAGCTTCCGCTTGTCAACGTCGCTGAGAACGTCGTACGCCGCGCTGATCTCTTTGAACTTCGCCTCTGCGGTCCGATCGTTGGGGTTGACGTCGGGGTGGAATTTGCGCGCGAGTTTGCGATAGGCCGACTTGATCTCCTTCGCATCCGCGCCCTTCGGCACGCCCAAAACCTTGTAGTAGTCCACAGCCATAACGCTCCGACGCTCAATGACGTGAGTATACAACGCTCAAGGCGCAGGCGAAGTTCCGTAGGGCTTATGGTCACCCATCACCCGTCGGCTAGTGGTCTGACTCGTGGGACTGGCGTTCCTTCTCGTACGCGTCCACCAGAGATTCCTGCTCGCCGTGCGGCATCTCGTCGTAGTGCGACACCTTTTGCGAGAAGCGGCCGCGGCCTTTGGTGATCGAGCGAAGGTCGAGGGCGTAGCGCATCATCGTGGCCATCGGGACCTGGGCGTTGATTCGGGTCTTGCCGGCCGTGAGCGGGTCCATCCCCTGCAGGCGCCCGCGGCGGCCGTTGAGATCGCCCACGACGTCGCCGACGGTATCGTCGGGAACGTCCACCTGAACTTCGAGGATCGGCTCGAGGATCACGGGGCTGGCCGACTGCGCGGCGGCCTTGAACGCGATCGCGCCTGCAATCTTGAACGCCATCTCGCTCGAGTCCACCTCGTGGTAGCTGCCGTCGTACACCGTCGCCCGGATGTCCACCACCGGATATCCGGCGAGGAAACCGTGGTCCATCGTCTCTCGAACGCCCTTCTCGACGGCGGGGATGAAGTTCTTGGGAATGGAGCCTCCCACGACCTTGTTCACGAACTCGAAGCCAGAGCCCCTGGGTTGCGGTTCGAGTTCGAGCCAGCAGTCTCCAAACTGGCCCTTGCCACCGGTTTGCCGCTTATGCCGCCCCTGCGCCTTGGCTGCGGCGCGCACTGTTTCGCGATAGGGCACCTTGGCGTCCTCGGTGGTGACGATCACGCCGAACTTGGCCTTGAGCTTCTCGATGACGGTCTCGAGGTGGATGTCGCCCATGCCGTGCAACAGCTCTTGATGGAGTGTTGGAACGTCGGATCTTCTTCCAAAAGCTTCTGGACAGCCCCGCCCAACTTGTCCTCGTCGGCCTTGGTTGCGGGCTTGATCGCCACACGGTAAATCGCTTCGGGGAACTCGATCGGGGGCAGCTTGATCTTGTCCTTGACGGTACTGAGCGTGTCGCCGGTGTGCGTGTCGTGCAGTTTGGCGATGGCGCAGATGTCGCCCGCAACCACCTCGGTGGCAGCCTCTTGCCCCTTGCCGTGGGGCATGAAAAGGTTGTGCAGACGCTCATCTTGGCCATTGGTCATGTTGAGCACATGATCATCGACCTTGAGCGTGCCGCTGAACACGCGCACGTAGTTGATCTTGCCGACGTAGGGGTCCGCGGTGCTTTTGAAGCAGAACGCGGCCAAGGGTCCGTTGCCAACGGGCGTCAGCGGTTTGCCATCGTGCTGCTTGGGCATGTCCACGGGGGAGGGAAGTTCGCCGACGATGTGGTCGAGCAGCGTCGCAACGCCAATCCCGCTCATCGCCGAACCCATGAGC
>CAYJMZ010000188.1:0-6144 GCA_964370995.1 uncultured Fimbriimonadaceae bacterium
CTAGGTGCGAACTCTCGGCGAAAGCACCCCCGACACGAGGGTGGCACGGTTGCGTTGGCCTTCTTCAGCACCCCCATAGAGGTGGATCACATGTGGGTGGCGTTTGCAGCGATCGGGGCGATGGCCTGGGCGGGTTGGGGCGGCTCGGTGGAGCGCACCCACGCGATGTACGTGTCCCTCAAAGGCAAGCCCCTCATTGCGAAACCGGACGGGTCCGCCGAACCGATCGAGGTGTGGACCCTCGAGTCTCCCATCTTCGTGGACTCCCAGGCACTTCCCACTCGGGACAAACCCATCCGGCTCAGGGCGTCAATGGACGCAATGGATGCCATCGATCGGCTGATTGGCGCGCACACGCCGTTCGACGTTGAGATTCATGTCTACGCCGAGGGTTCCGGAAAAAGAATCCAACGGGTCGTGCGCCTCACCGGTGCCTCGATCCTTCGGCAAATTCGAGTCGCTCCCGGGCACGGACGCGAGGGCGGGCTGCCAAACAAGCCGTACATCGGCCTCGAACTAATTTGCCGCACCGTCAAGGCGGGCCCTCCAAGCGAGGTCAAGCCCACCGGCGGCGGGACTTCCCATCCCCGAATTCCGCCGAAGGGTGCCTAATCCGCCTCTTTCTTCTTGCGCGAGCGCTTCTTGACTCCGCCCGCACCCATCTCGACGCCCACGGCCCCCTCGGTGAAACTCGCCCTGACCTTGATGCGCCGGCTGATCTCGCCGTCGCTCACGGTGGCCCAGTTCGCGCGGTCGAGCGCCCACTGCCATCCGATGTCGGACGGCGCGTACAGGTACTCGACACCCTCCTGCAGAATGTCGCTCAACAGCGCCTTCAGATCGTCGCGCCCCTCGAGGAGCCTCTCCCCCGCGGAGTGGTTGGGCGTCAAGCCGACGGTGATGACGACGGCCTCCTCCTCGGGCGAGTTCTTCGTTCGCTTCGGAGCACCGACTTCCAGCGCGGCGGTCACCGACTCGAGGTGAGAGGACATCGCCTTGGTCAGCGCGGAGTAGTCCTCGGGCCACCCATGCTGGACCCCATCGTAAATCGCGAGGGCGTGCCGGCCCGCAAGCGTCAGAGCCGCTGCGACAAGCGCGCTGTCGGCGGGTTTGAGCTTCGGATGCGTCTTCCGCACGCTGTCGAGGGCGGCTTCAAGCTTCGTGAGATGGCAGGTGATCAAAGGGTACTCCTGGGAAACCCCTTACGACCGACATGCGGCTCTGGGGCATAATCGTGGCAGTTTACCTGTTCCCCCGGAGGCTTGGAGTGAAGGCTATGAGACTCGTTTCGTTGATGTGCGCCGCGGCGGCGGTGTTGGTGGGTTGTGGAGGTCCGAAGGACGCGGCGCCTGCGGGATCGGGTTCGCAAAGCGCGGCGCAGGGGAAGGCCCTCAAGGTCGGCATCGTGTTCGACAGCGGCGGACGAGGTGACAAGTCGTTCAACGACTCCGCCTGGGCCGGTGTGGAACGGGCGAAGACTGACCTTGGAATCGAAGAGAGTTCGGTCGAGAGCAAGAGCGAAAAGGACTACGAGCCCAACCTCGAGGCCCTCGCGGAGCAGGGCTGCGACCTCGTGGTCGGCGTGGGCATCAACATGAAGGCGGCCATGGAGAAGATCGCGCCCAAGTACGCGGCCATCAAGTTCGCGATCGTCGATGCGCCCGTGGCTGCCGACAACGTGCGTTCGTTGCTGTTCAAGGAGGAGGAGGGAAGTTTCCTCGCCGGGTACCTCGCGGGCCTGATGTCGAAGACCCACAAGTTGGGCTTCGTGGGCGGCATGGAGCTGCCCTTGATCAAGAAATTCCAGGCGGGATACGAGGCTGGCGCGAAGACAGCGAACCCCATCGTCGAGGTGCTCCCCGCCAAGTACACGGGGTCGTGGGACAACGTGGACTACGCCAAGGTCGCCGCGGCGGGACTCATCAACGCGGGCGCCGACATCGTGTACCACGCTGCGGGCCGGGCGGGCCTCGGGGTGATCAGCGCGGCCAAGGAGAAGGGCGTGTGGGCGATCGGCGTGGACAGCGACCAGGACGGCATTGCCGAGGGCAGCGTGCTGACCAGCATGATCAAGCGGGTGGACCAAGCCGTGTATCAGACCATCAAGGATCTGAAGGACGGGGCTTTCACTCCGGGCGACAAGATCTACGACCTCAAGGCGGGCGGAGTCGGGCTGTCCGAGATGCGCTTCACCAAAGACAAGATCGGTGCCGAGAACCTCGCCAAAGTCAAGGAGATCTCCGACAAGATTTCGTCCGGCGAGATCATGGTGCCCAAAACTCCGGATGAGCTGGCGACCTATCTGGCCACGTTGAAGGGCTAGCGCTTCGGCTCTGGCGCGGGCGCGGAGTCGCTTGGCGTCGCGGGTTTGCCGTTGCCCGCGGGCTCCGCACTGGGCTCTGAAGGGGGCTTGGGCCTGCTCGGGGCAGAGTCGTTGATGTAGAAGCCGCCACCCTTGAACACCACCGCGCTGGGCTGGATCAGCCGACGCAGAGCGCCCTTGGCCCCGCAGTCGCAGTCGCGCAGAGGATCCTCGGTAATCCGCTGGTCCACCTCAAAGATCTTCTTGCACGTTTTGCACTCGTATACGTAGGTCGGCATTGGTGGTCTTCCTGTCGCTGGGCCTGGTGGGACCCGGTCAATATGACACAATCCTGTTGGTTGCGGGCGCGCGCTGCCCCAGCACCCTCCCCTTCCTATGTTCGGTCAATTGTTCGAGTGGGGCGATATCGCCACCGTCGGCTTCCTCATCTTGCTGGAGGCGTTGCTTTCTGCCGACAACGCGCTGGTGCTGGCCATCATGGTTCGGCACCTCCCGCGCGAGATGCAGCGCAAGGCGTTGATGTACGGCCTCGGCGGCGCGTTCGCCCTTCGGACGGCCGCCATCCTGCTGGCCACCTACATCATCTCGTTCTGGTGGTTGCAGGCGGTGGGTGCGGCGTACCTGTTGTTCCTGCCCATCAAGCACTTCATCGACCACGCGTCGCAGAAAGAGATCCGCGGCAAGGACATGAACTTCTGGGCGACGGTCGTGTACCTGAACCTCGTGGACACCGCGTTTGCGCTGGATAGCGTGATCGTGGCCGTGGCAGTCGTGGACACCGTACGGCACCCCAACAAGCTCTGGGTGGTGATCGCCGGGGCAACCCTGGGGATTGTGATCCTTCGGTTCGCTGCGGCCATGTTCATTCGGGTTCTTGAGAAGTATCCGGTGCTGGACCACGTGGCGTACCTCCTCGTCGGATGGGCCGGCGTGAAGTTGATGTTCATTTCGGGGCACTCCTTCGTGCAGTGGTACAACGCCGGGCACCCCGGAGCTGCCCTCGCAGGGATCCCCGAAATGCCCGGCTGGATCTTCTGGCTCGGGATGGCGCTGATTGCCATTGGGGGCTCCCTCTACGCGGTGCGCCACGCCGGCGACGAGCCCGACACGTCCGAGAACCCGCAACTTTGAGCGCGCTACGCACCCGCCGCTGAGTATCCTCCCATCGGGCCACGTGCCCGGAGGTGGAGCTTGGATCAGAAGGTGCGGATTGGGATCATCGGGAGCGGGGGCATCGCCCAGGGGTGCCATATGCCGGGGTACGCGAGCATTTCGGACCAGTGCGAGATGGTTGCGGTGTGCGACGACAACCCCGACACGGCTCGCGAGGCCGCCGAGAAGTTCTCGGTGCCGAAGACGTACAGCGATTACCGCGAGCTGCTGAAGGACCCCGAGATTGACGCGGTGTCCGTTGCAACCCCCAACAAGTTCCATCTCGAGCCCACCCTGCTGGCGCTGGCCGCGGGAAAGCACGTGCTGTGCGAAAAGCCCCTGGCGATGAACGCCGGCGAGGCTCGCCAGATGTGCCGGGCGGCGCGCGAGAGCAAGAAGATCCTTCAAGTCGCCCTGCAGCAGCGATTCAGCGGCCCGATGCGCTTCATGAAGGAGTTCATCGAAGCGGGGCACATGGGAGACATCTACTACGCGCGCGCCCAGGCCTTGCGTCGGCGCGGCGTGCCCGGATGGGGCGTGTTCATCGACAAGGAAAAGCAAGGCGGCGGCCCGCTGATCGACATCGGCGTGCACATCCTCGACATGACGCTCCACCTCATGGGCTATCCCAAGCCGGTCAGCGCGTCTGCCAAGACCTGGAACATGCTGGGCACCAACCCCGCGCTGTTCAACAACTGGGGCGATTACGATCGCAAGGCCTTCACCGTCGAGGACTTCGCCGTGGGCCTGATCAAGTTCGACAACGACGCCGTGGTCGTGCTCGAAAGCAGCTTTATGGGCAACATGGACGGCGACCCCTTTGAGACGCAACTGTATGGAACTAAGGCTGGCGCGGTGGTGAAGGGCTGGGGGGACGACGCGGTGCGCATCTTCACCGAGCAGAACCGGCAGTTGTTCAACCTCTCGCCGGTCAACGTGCCCAAGGTCGAGTCGTCGCACACCGCCGAGGTGCACGCGTTCGTGGACGCCATTCGAACCGGCAAGCCCTCACCGGTTCCGGGCGAACAGGGCCTGATCCTCAACGCGATCTTCGACGCGATGTACCTCAGCAGCGAGTCGGGTAGGGAAGAACCCATCGACGTTTCGTATTAGGAAGTGTTGAGTGTTGAGTGTTGAGTGTTAAGTTAGGACCCTCCCCCTCAACACTCAACACTTAACACTCAACACTCAACACTCTCCCATGCAGTACGGCTTTGTCATCAACCAGGACACGTGCATTGGCTGCCATGCGTGCACCACCGCGTGCAAGGCGGAGAACGGGGTGCCGCTGGGCAACTTCCGCACGTGGGTGAAGTACGTCGAGGTCGGCAAGTTTCCCGAGGTCAAGCGGAACTTCTTGGTTCAGCGGTGCAATCACTGCACGAACGCGCCCTGCGTGACGATCTGTCCCGTGAACGCCCTCAAGAAGCGCCCCGATGGCATCGTGGACGTCGATCGTGACGCGTGCATCGGGTGCCGCGCGTGCATGCAGGCGTGCCCCTACGATGCCATCTACTTCAACGAGGACAAGGGGGCCGTGGAGAAGTGCCACTTCTGCGCGCACCGGGTGGAGAAGGGTTTGGAGCCCGCTTGTGTGACCGTGTGCCCCGTGGGCGCGATCGTGCCCGGGGACTTCCACGACCCGACCTCGCGCGTGTCGGTGATGCTCAAGCAGCACGACACCCAGGCGCGGCGCACTGAGCAGGGAACAGGGCCGAACGTGCGCTACATCGGGGCACACGAGTCCGCGCTGAACCCCGGCAACGCCGAGCGAAGGGGGGCGTTCCTGTGGAGCGAGGACCCCAACACCAAGCCGGAACTCGCGGATCGCAGCGGCAAGTCGCAGGCCGAAGCGCTGCTGGCCCTCGACGTGGGGCACAAGATCGAGTGGGGCTGGCCGGTCGCGCTCTACCTGCTCACGAAGGGGCTCGCCGCCGGCACTGCGCTTGCCGGGTACTTCGCCGGAGGGGCTCTGGACTGGCGCTACGAGGCCCTCGCGCTGTTGTTCACACTGATCACGCTGTTCCTTCTCGTGGAGGACCTTGCCAAGCCCGGCAAGTTCTACACGATGCTTATTCGACCCAATTTCAAGTCATGGCTTGTCAAGGGGGGCATGGTGCTGACAGTGTTCACGGGATTGCTGGTCGCCACACTCTACGCCCAACTCACCCTCAAGGATGCCGGGGTCGCGGTTCTCTTGCGTTTGGCCAATGTCCCCGTCGGCCTCCTCGCCGCCGGGTACACCGCCTACCTGTTTGGGCAATGCAAGGGACGGGACCTCTGGGAGAGCAAGTCCCTCCTGCCCCACCTTCTCGTGCAGGCTGTGCTTTGCGGCGGCGTTGTGACGCTCGTGCTGGACCCAACGCCCAATTGGGTTCTGAAAGCGGTGGCTGCGGTCGCGATCGTGGGCCACCTCCAGTTCGTGTTCCGCGAGCTCACCGTTGCGCACGCGACCGACAACGCCCGCCAGGCAGCAGGTTTCCTCCGCAAGATCCGGTTCGGTCGCCTGCCGGCGCTGGATACCTCTCTCTGGCTGCTCGCGGGCTCCCTCGTCGTCGTGGTCCTCGCCCCGTTCTGGGCGTGGGCCCCCGCCCTTGCCGGCCTGTACCTGTACGAGCACGCGTTCGTGAGGGCGGGCCAGCTCCCGCCGCTATCATGAAGAGTGAGGG
>CAYJMZ010000189.1:0-6112 GCA_964370995.1 uncultured Fimbriimonadaceae bacterium
GATCGCGATCATCGCCATTCTGGCCGCGATCCTGTTCCCTGTGTTCGCACAGGCGAAGGAAGCAGCCAAGAAAACGACCTGTATCTCGAACCAGAAGCAGATCATTCTGGCGGCGCAGATGTACCTGGCGGACTTCGATGAGAAGTACCACCGCATCCGCACCGGCGTGTTCAACACCGCGTGCTCGAACGACGTGAGTTGCGACCAAGTCACCGGTGCCGAGGACCTGCTGATGCCGTACGTCAAGAACCGAGGCATTTGGAAGTGCCCGAGCGACCCCGTGTTCCGCAACGACTGCACGGGCCCTGCAGGCACTTGGTTCGACATCAGCTACTCGTTCACGCACTATCAGGCGGGAACATATGCCGACACCGACACGTTCGGCACCTGCGCCTACTACGCAACGCAAGACTCGGTCACCACTTCGCAGATGGGCTCACCGGCGGGCACGGTCATCATGTATGAACTGTGGACGTCGATCTCCTACGGCCGCTACCAGTCGTACTGGCGCTGGAACAACCGCGACATCGCGAATCCCGCGTGGCCCGACTACCCGCAGTTCATTTCGATCGACTGGTGCGGTCAGAACGCCGAGCAGATCACGATGGGCGTTCACAGGAAGCAGATGAACTTCGGCTTTGCCGACGGACATGTGAAATCGCTTGACCGCAAGGGCCTGATGCAGTGGCCTTGGGACGCGGCTGCGATCGCCAACAACGCCAAGAACCTGATCCACTGGAACGATCGGTTCCAGAAATAAGGGGCGACATTGAACGACGACACCAAGAAAATCGTTTACATGGTGGTGGCCGCGCTCGCGGTCGTGGGCGCGGGTTTCTCCATCTACAAGTCGATGGCGCCACCGAAGGAAGTCAGCATCGGGAGCCTGCCGATCACCAAGGAAGGCAGTCCCGCCGGCGTCCAGCAACCAGTCGGTCCCGGTAAGCAGTCTGAGACCGCGAATCCGGTCGGCGGGGACGCACTCAGCGGCGCGCCCGCCAACGCCGAATCCGGTGGACCCCCCAAATCCGAAGGCGGAGGCCTCTAGCGCGTGACGGGAGGGGCGGACGGCCAACAACCGTCCGCCCATCTTTTTTGTGTTTGGGGTAACGTTTTTTTGAGCCCATGAGCCTCAACAAACTCTCGGTTTCGGACCTTGACGTCCACGGCAAGAAGGTCTTGGTGCGGTGCGATTTCAACGTGCCGCTGCAGAACGGCCAGATCACCGACGACCGGCGCATCGTCGAGGCTTTGCCAACCATTCGGTATCTACTCGACAAGCGCGCGGCGGTGATTCTCGCGAGCCACTTGGGAAGGCCCAAGGGGTTCACTCCCGAGTTCTCGCTCGCGCCGGTTGCCGAGCGGCTCACCGAGCTCCTGGGCATGCCGGTGCCGCTGTTGACGGACTGCGTGGGACCCGATGTGGAGGCCGCCTGCGCCGATCTGCAGGACGGACAGGTGCTGCTGCTTGAGAACCTGCGCTTCCACCCCGAGGAGGAGGCGAACGACCCCGCGTTCGCCGCCCGACTCGCGCACCTCGCGGACGTCTACGTCAACGACGCGTTCGGCACCGCGCACCGCGCCCATGCGAGCACCGAGGGCGTGGCGCACTGTCTGCGGGGTGCCGCAGGGTTCCTCATGCAAAAGGAGATTGCGTTCTTGGGTCACGCGCTGGAATCTCCCGCGCGGCCCTTTGTGGCGATTCTGGGCGGCGCGAAGGTCAAGGACAAGCTCGCGGTGATCGACAGCCTCCTGCCCAAAGTGGACCACCTGTTGATCGGCGGGGGGATGGCGTTCACATTCCTCAAAGCGTTGGGTTACGAGATCGGGCACTCGCTGCTTGACGAAGGCAGCCTCGATTACGCCCGGGCGACCATGGCGATGCACCCGGGCAAGATCGTGCTTCCCGTTGACATCGTGGTGACTCCCGAACTGGTCGAGGGTGCCCCGCACACGCTCGTCGCCGCCGATGCGATCCCCGCCGACGAACTAGGCGCCGACATCGGCCCCGCATCGACGAAACGGTTCGCAGCGATCGTCCGCGTCGCGGGGACCGTCGTGTGGAACGGCCCGATGGGAGTGTTCGAGATCGAGGCGTTCGCGGCGGGAACACGGGGGGTGGCACTGGCCCTCACCGAGTGCCCCGGAACGACGATCGTCGGGGGCGGCGACTCGGCCGCGGCCATTGAGCAGTTCGGGCTCGCAAGCAAGGTCAGCCACGTCAGCACGGGCGGAGGCGCGAGCCTCGAATTCCTGGAGGGCAAGGTGTTGCCCGGTATCGCGGCCCTGCAGGACATCCCTGCTCCGTGATCCCCGATCCCCGATGTCACACGCCCTGCAGGCCAAGCACGATCTGCCATTCGGCTTCGGTGACGGGCATCACGCTGAGCCGTTGGCCCTTGCGCACCACGTGCATCTCCTCGAGGCCGGGGGTTTCGCGCAGTTCGGCCAGCGACACCGTGCGCTTGAATTTGGAAAGGAACTTCACGTCGCGAAGCACCCAGCGCGGGTTGCCTGGTGGGCTTTTCGGGTCGTAGTAGTGGCTGGACGGATCGAACTGGGTGGGGTCGGGGTACGGCTCGCTCACGATCTCCATGGTGCCCACGATGCCACTGGGGTTCGCGTTCGAGTGGTAGAAGAACGCGTGGTCCCCGATCTGCATCGCGTCGCGGAAGTAGTTCCGGACCGTGTAGTTGCGGCATCCCTCCCACATGTCGACGCCCGCGCGCTCCAGGTCGGCAACGCCATACGCCCCCGGCTCGGACTTCATCAGCCAGTAGCCCATGGGCGGGAGTCTACCGGGGAGAGGCGTTGGTCGTTGGTCGTTGGTCGTTGGTCGTCCGGAACCAGAGCGCTGCACTCGCCAGATCCCCTCTGCCCGACAAACGACATCAGCCAGTAGCCCATGGGCGGGAGTCTACCGGGGAGAGGCGTTGGTCGTTGGTCGTTGGTCGTTGGTCGTCCGGAACCAGAGCGCTGCACTCGCCAGATCCCCTCTGCCCGACAAACGACAAACGACAAACGACAAACGACATCACCCTACTCCCCGCAGTCCTTCCCGGAATCGCGCAGTCGGAGGGCGATGTTGCCGCTCACCGCACTGGCGTCCAGCGTGCCGCCCCCGTCGCCGAGCGCACCGGTGATCCGGCCCTCGGAGCGCGCCTCGTCGGCAAGTTCCACCTCGCACGTCACCGTTCCGCGCAGCGTGGAGAGCGATACCCGGCAGTCGGAGCCATCGGCGATGCCAAGCTCCACCGATCCGTTCACGGTCCGCACGTTGAGCGTCCCAGTCACGGCCTCCGGCAGATCGGCGGACACGTCACCCGACACGGTTTCGACGGACACGCTGCGTCCCGCGCACCCGCTGAGGCATACGTCCCCACTGCCGGTGCGCGCGTTGATGTCGCCTTTGATGTCCTTCAGCATGAGGTCGCCGGACTTGTTCTCCAGCACCAGCCCCTTGGCCTTGCAGTCGGACACGCTGAGATCGCCGCTCTGCGACACGACCTCGATGGCGCCCTCAAGCCCGCGCAGGGTCACATCCCCCGAGCGGCTGTTCACGCGGCACCCGCCACCCGTGTCGAGCACTCCCACATCCCCCGCTTCCGTGTGCACGGACACGGACACCTTCCCGGCCACCTGGATCTCCAGGTCGACGGTGAGGCCGCCGACATCCGGCTGGCGGATCAGCACCTGGTTGTCGCTCTCCTCGACGATCAGGGTGTACTCCTCGGCCTTGATGCGAGCCTCTTCGGCGTCGGTTCCCCGCACCTTGGCTTTGGCGATCACGGCGCCCTCGTCAAACCCGCCGACGATCCGCACATTGCCGCGCGCGTTCTCAACGCGAAGCGACTTGCCGTCCGCGATGGGCAAAGGCAGGGTGATCTCCTTGACCTCTTGAGCGACCTGCCACGGCCACCCGAGGTCCCCCTTCTTGATCTGCTCGACGCCCACCTTCAGGCCCTCGAGGCCCTTCTTCGAGAACGTGCGCACCTGCTTGGACACCTCGGTCCAATTCACCGACTCCGTGGCTTCGCGGCCCAGCTTCTCGATCGCGTCGATCATGCTCTTGAACGGGTCCTTGATCTGGGCCTGGGCATCGGCAGGCGGTGGTGGCGGACCGCCCTCCTGCCTCCCCTCGGACGCAGGCTCTCCGCCGGTGTCCGCCGAGAGGAACGCGTCGATGAGTTCGGCGCCATCATCGGCGCTGAGCTTGCCGTCCTGGACCATCTTCATGATCCTTCGAACCTCTTCCTTCACTTTGAACCTCCCTTCAGCAATGCCTTCGCCTCAGCCGCCGAGATCTTCCCCGCCTCGAGTTGGCGCAGGATCTTCTCACGGTCGGTCGCCTTGGCCTTGCGGGCGGGCGCCTCTTTGACCGGCGCAAGATCGAGAGCTTCCAACAAGCCGTCGAGCCGGGTGCGCAGGGTCGGGTAGCTGAGGTTCAGTTCCCCCTCCATGGTGCTCAACACCCCTCGACATCGCAGAAACGTCTCGAGGAACAGCGCCTGGTCGGCGTCGAGGCGCGCGTAACGGGGCACTTCGAAGGTGCCGCGGATGGTGACGCCGCTCTCCGGGGCGGTCAGTTCGCTGATGATCAGCGACCCTCCAGCCACCGGATCGCAGTGCGGGATCGCATGCAACGGTGCGGTAGACATGCCTCCAAGATACCGAAATCTTGAAGGCAAGGGCGAAAAGACCTACGGAATCCCTAGGACCTCTTACGGAAAGTGTTCGGTGAAGTGTTATGTGTTGAGTGTTGAGTGTTGAGGCGCCGGAGCTGAACACTCAACACTTAACACTCTCCCGCTGGAAGTTCAGGCATCGCAAGCGCAACGGCGATTCCTGGAACGTAGAGGAACCCCAGCCACCAGATGGCCATCCCGGGACCTCCGGCCTTTGCGGTCACCCATCCGCCCAGCAGCGTGCCCGCGGCGGCCACCAGCCGACCGAAGTTGTACGAGAAGCCCGAGCCCGTCGTGCGCAGCAGCGTCGGAAACAGCCTCGGGATGTACAGCGGGAAGATGGCAAACAGCCCCGCGCTGAAGAACATCGAGGCGTTGAAGATCCACTGGGTGGTCGCGAGGTCGTGCGCGTCCCGAAACCCGAGCAGGAAGGTGACCCCGCTCGCGACGAGCAGCGCCGCAAAGGCCCTGCGGTAGCCCACATAGCGCGCGAGGTAGGTCGCCAGGAAGTTCCCCACGATGTTCCAGAGCGAGTACACCACGACCACGTTGCGCACCAGAGCGGCTCTGTCGGGTGGAGCCAGAGCGGCAACTTCGGGGATCGCCGTCAGCACCTGGATGCTGAAGAAGATGAACCCCCAAACCGTGGTGAGGGCGATGCTGGTAAGTGCCAGGGTCTTGAGGGTCGTCGCGCGCACATCGGGGCCAAACAGGGCGCTGATCTTGGGCATTTCGCGCGTGTGGCGTTCCTTGGCCCACTCCTCGGGCTCCGCCACGCCCTTGCGGATCCAGACGGTCATCAAGGCAGGCACGACGCCCACGAGGAACACGTATTTGGGCGGTAGCGAGCCCAGCGCACCCACGGTGATCGCGGCCAGGATGATGCCCACCATGTACCCGCTCTGCAGGGTCGCACCCGCCCAAGAGCGGTGCTTTGCGCCCAGCGTCTCGCTCACAAGCGCCGACCCTGCTGCCCACTCGCCACCGATGCCCAAGGCCGCAACGAACCGGAAGATCAGCAGGTGCCACCACGTCGCGGCCACGAACGAGAGCCCCGTGAATACCGAATAGGTGAGGATCGTGAGCGTCAGTGTACGGGTGCGCCCGATCTTGTCGCCCAGCCGCCCGAAGAACGCCCCACCCAAGGCCCATCCCACCAGGAACGCCCCCTGAACCCACGCGGCGTGCTGCGCGACGTCCCCCGGGCTCGCGCCAGGCATCAGCGACGTGACGAACGGGATGGCCACCAGCGCGTACAGGTAGCCGTCGAGCCCATCAAAACACCACCCCAGCCACGCCGCCGCAAACGCACGCCACTGCGCGCCCGTGATCCGCTCCCCCACCATGGGATCAGAGTTCGCCCTGCCGGCCTCGATCTCCTTTGGGATTGCGTGGTCCGGTTTGAGAGTGCGCAGTTCCGATGTGGG
>CAYJMZ010000190.1:0-1216 GCA_964370995.1 uncultured Fimbriimonadaceae bacterium
CTCTAAAAGGGGCTCTCCGTCAGCGCTCGACGGACTAGAATGCCCATATGCTATCCCTCGTCGCTCTGGCGGGATCGATTCTGATGACGACGCAGGCCCAAACCAACCGTGGAGTCAGGCTGATCGACCTGAGCGACTGGCCGGGGTTTGAGGTGCGCGAGTCTGGCCCAGGACGCGAGGTGCTCGTTTCGGAGCCCATCGAACCGGGCCTGGCGTGGACCGAGATGGTGCCGTCCTGGAACGTGGACGGAGCGCCAGGCACCGGCGTGACCCTGGAGGCACGGGCCTTTGTTGCGGGCGCCCCCACCAAGTTCTACGTGCTCGCCCGGTGGTCGCCCGACGGCAAGGCACCCCGCGAGAGCGTGAAGGCCCAGGGCGACGCGAACGGCGACGTGGACACCGACACGTGGCGCCTCAAGACTCCGGGAGCCGCCATCGAGCTGCGCCTGACCCTTAACGCTCCACCGAACGTGCGGATCCCCAAGGTCAAGCTCCTCACGCTGTGCCTGCGAGACACGGCCGCGTCGCCCGAAGCGCTCCCCGCAATGCCCTCGGTTTGGGGCAAGGTGCTCGACGTTCCCCTGCGATCCCAGATGAGCTACCCGGGGGGCAACGTTCTGTGCAGCCCCACCGCGGTTTCGATGCTTCTGGCGTACTGGTCGCAAGACCTCGGGCAGCCCCGACTCGACCGCGACGTGCCTGAAGTTCAGCGCGGCGTGTTCGACCCCAACTGGCCCGGCACCGGCAACTGGCCGTTCAACACCGCGTACGCCGGCGCCCTGCCCGGCATGCGCGCGTACGTGGCGCGGTTTACCGATGTCGCAGAACTCGAGGCTTGGATCGCGTGCGGCAAGCCCGTTGCGACTTCGGTGAGCTACGACCTGCTGCGCGGCAAAGGGAAGAAGGGGGCGAACGACGGCCACCTGGTTGTGATGGTGGGCTTCGACGAGCACGGCGACCCGGTGTTCAACGACCCCGGTCGGGCCACCGAGGTTCGACAGACGTACAAGCGGGCGGATTTCGAAGCGGCCTGGCTCACTTCGGGCCGCACCGTCTATCTGATCTATCCCAAACTGGGCATCGTGCCCGAAGACCCGTTCGGCCACTGGATTCCCAACGTGCAGGGAGCATAGATCCGGTTTTAGAGTGCGGGGGGGGGGGGGGGGGGGGGCGCCGGGCCGCGCGCGGGCCGGCGGGGGGGGCGGCGCGCCCGCCG
>CAYJMZ010000190.1:1226-6071 GCA_964370995.1 uncultured Fimbriimonadaceae bacterium
TTCGACAGCCGCGGAGCGGTCCATCGGTGGCCAATGCGCGCCCTGATTGGAGCGGCTCCGCCGCGGTGCAAAGCGCGGACGGGAGTCCGCGCACTCTAAGACCGGACGGCACTCGAGAACCGGACCCCTGCCACCTCCCCAAAAGGCCCAACTACGTGCGCTTCCCGAACGCGAGCGGGCATACTTCGGGCGCGCATGAAGAATAAGGGATTGCTCATCGTGATCGTGCTGATCGTCGTCGTGTTTGGCGGCGGGTATCTGGCATTCAGGCAGATGGTGGCCGCACGCGCTGCGAGCGAGGCCAAGGTGGCGAAGACCGCGAAGGTTACCCGCGGCGATCTCGAGCTCAAGGTGGTCGAGACCGGCACTTTGGATGCTGTGAAGGCCGTCGAGGTCAAGAGCCGCGTGTCGGGGCGCCTGGCCAAGCTGCTCGTCGAAGAGGGCGACACGGTCGTCAAAGGTCAGCTCATCGCCGTAATCGACCCGAAGGAGACGCAACTCCAGGTCGAGCGCGATTCCGCCTCTCTCAGCGGCGCCCAGAGCGGCGTAGCGAGGGCGGTCATCGACATCGCGCAGCGCAAGGTGACCGCTCGCGAGGATCTGGTTCAGGCCAAGGCGCGCGTGGCCCAACTCGCATTGGAACTCGGCATCCAGCCGACGCTCACATCTCAGGCGATTCAGTCCGCCCAAACCGCGTACAACACCTCCACCCAAGCGCGCGAGCAGCTCGTGCGCACCACACAGCCGCTTGAGCGGACGGGCGCGGAGACCGAACTGCGCGAGGCCCAGTCCGGCAACGAGATCGCCGTCAACGAACTCGCGCGTCGCCAAGAGCTGCTGGCCAAGGGGTTCGTCGCGCAGCGCTCCGTGGACGAGGCGCGTTTGCAGGTGGACCAGGCAAAGGCCCGGCTCGCCCGCGCGCAAGACAAGATGGCCCGGCTCGACACGCAGCAAAAGCTCGAACTGCAGCAGGCCGACGAGCGCGTGCGCCAGTCGAACACCGATTTGGCCCGCGCGAAGGCAAACCGCATCCAGGACTCGGTCAAACGCAAGGAGTACGAGAGCGCGCAGGCCGCCATGCGCAAGTCCGAAATCGCCCTGCGCGACGTGGAGTCCCTCTCGCGATCGCGCGACCAGCAACTTGCTTCGGTGCGCCAGTTGCAGAGCGTGGTGAGTGAGAGTCAACGGCAGCTCGGAGAGACCGAGATCCGCGCGCCCATCTCCGGGGTGGTGACCAAGAAGCTGGTGCAGGAGGGCGAGTTGGTCGCCAGCATCAGCGGCTTCAGCGCGGGCTCGACGATCGTCCGGATCGAGGACCGCGGCCAACTGATGGTCAAGCTCGACATCAACGAAATCGACGTTGCGCGCATCGCACGCGGCATGGCGGCGACGATCGATGTGGACGCTTTGCCCGACACACCCATGACAGGCAGGGTCGCCAAGATCGCGCCGTCGTCGAAGGCCACCGGGGTCGCCGGCCAGGGAGGCGCCGACGCCGTCGTGAAGTACGAGGTCGAGATCTGGCTCGACGGCACTCCCGAAGGTGTGCGCTCCGGCATGTCCGCCAAGTGCACGTTGGTGCCGAAACGGCGCAGCAACGTGCTTCAGTTGCCCGCGGAGTTTGTGGGTCTGCAAAAGGGCGAGCACTTCGTCAATTTCCCGTCCGCCAAGGGTGCGAAGGATGCCAAGCCCCGTCGCCAGACCGTGACGGTGGGACTCTCCACCGGCAGTCGCATTGAGATCCTGACCGGTGTGAAGGAAGGCGACGAGGTCTCCAAGCCCGAGTACAAGGGCCCAGTGCGCAAGGGCATGATGCAGATGGGCAACGACGACAGCCAGGACACCGCGAAGAAGGACGAGGGCTCTTGAACCTCGGGCAGTCCATCCTGATCGCCTTGGGGATGCTGAAGCTGCACAAACTTCGGGCGTTCCTGACGATGCTCGGCGTGATCATCGGTGTGATGAGCGTGACGATCATCGTGATGGTCTCGAACGGCTTCCAGTCTTATCTAGACACCGAGTTCAAGAAGCTGGGGGCAGACACGATCATCATGTTCTACGACCCCGGCCGCGCGGGGCGAGGGCAGTCCATGGGGTTTGTGGACGGCCTCACGATGGACGACATGGCGTTTATCCGGGGACGTGTGCCCAACATCGACGTAATTTCAGGGGTCAACCAGGTTCCTGCACAGACTCTGCATTACGAGGATCGCGAGGTTGACGGCCCGACCATCTACGCCACGGACCAGTATTTTCACGAACTGAACCGCATGAACGTGACGGAGGGGCGGCACCTCACGCAGGCCGACATCGACTCGCAAGCCAACGTGTGCATTATCGGCGAGGAGATCCGCGACCGGCTGTTCCCCGACAAGCAGGCGCTCGGCAAGCTCGTGCTGGCGCCGGGGATCGCGCTGGAGGTCGTCGGCGTGCTCGAGCGCATGGACGTGATGGGGAACTCCTCGTCCAAGCAGATGCTGGTGCCCTTGACCACGGCGCAATCGAAATGGATCGGCGGAAACAAGCTCGCGTTCATCACCATGCGCCCGAAGAAGGGCATCAAGGTGGACGACGCGATGCAGGAGGTGTGGGAGGCGATGATGGTGCGCAGCGAGGGCAAACCCGTGTACCGCCTGGACTCGCGCGAGTCGATCCTCAAGGTGTTTGGGGGCGTGATCGGCGCTGCGGGCACGTTACTGGCTGCGATCGCGGCGCTGTCGCTGCTCGTGGGCGGCATCGGGATCATGAACATCATGCTGGTGTCCGTAACCGAGCGCACCCGCGAGATCGGCCTGCGCAAAGCCGTGGGCGCCAAGAGCAGCGCCGTGCTGTCGCAGTTCCTCGTCGAGGCAGGAACGCTGAGCCTCGTGGGCGGCCTCATCGGCATGGGTATTGCGTGGCTGCTGGGCCTGGTGGTCACGATGGCTACGGCGGCGATGGAGTTCCCGACCTCCGATGGTTTGGCGACTCCGTTCCCGATGACCGCCGGGGTGATGGCCGCCGCATTCTCGGCCCTGATAGGAATGGTTTTTGGACTGTATCCAGCGGTGAGCGCCGCCAAGTTGGACCCGATCGTGGCGCTTCGGCACGAGTAGATTTATGGCGTTGCGGGTCGCGTTGTTGCTGTGCGTGGGTGTGTTGGCGGGTTGTTCGCGACCGCCTGGCCCGGACGCCGCAGCCGCCGCGGACCTGGGCTTTTTGAGGGGCTTCACGGTCGAGGACGCCGCGGTGCGCACCGGCGATGGGGGCCAGCCGGTGCTGTACGTGCTGATGTCGTCGAAGACCGCCGCTCTGCAGAACATCGCGCTCGCAGCCGGCACCGAACTCAAGGGCGCCAGTGTGTATGTGAACGACACGAAGACCCTGTACTGGTACCGCCTGGTGCACGAGGGGCGACGGCTTGGCGCGATGGTGTTCAACGGGTCGGCCGATCCCGAGACGGTGGTCGATGCCCAAGCCGCCGACGAGCCGACCGGCACCGTGAAGTGCCTCCTCAGCTTCGGCCCCGCCCTTGCGACGCCTCCCGCCCCCAAGCCATAATGGGTGGCGGTCTTTGGCGGAGTAGCTCAGTTGGTTTAGAGCACACGGTTCATACCCGTGGGGTCGGCGGTTCAAGTCCGCCCTCCGCTACCATTCCTTTGTGGCCATGATCGTCCCGATTGTGGGTCCGGCACTTTGGAGTGCGGCGGCCCGGCGCCGCTTTCGTAGGTGCCTACGACGGTCCCGAGTCAGCCTGAGAGCCTCTCTTGAAGGCACTTTCTCGGTCGCCATTGAATCCGGCGAGCCTGCGTCCCAAAGCGGTGCCGGGCCGCCGCACTCCAAAGCGCTTCGCGCCCGGATGCCGATCATAGAGTGGCCTTGGAGCATTCTCCAATCGTGACGGACAAGGAACTCGGGGGCCTTTCTCCTGAGGAGCGGGCCCGGCTGCGGTGTGGACCTACTCGTTCCTCCTCAATCGGTAGCGGCGGCCCACGCGTCATACTTTCGGAATGCTTGCCTCGCTTGCGTTTCTGCTGCTGCTCCGCGCCCCTGCTTCCATCGAGCAGATCGACGCCTTGGCGCGCGTCCGCGATGTTGCCGGTGTCGAGAAGTTTGCTTCTGCGGCTCTGCAGGGGAAGCAGGCGTTTGCGTTTCTGAAGCGCAACGGGGTGTACGACTCCGGCCGATTCGGGTGGACCGCCGTTGAGCTTCGAGACGTTGTCGGCGGCGAGACGTACGTGGTGTTTTCGACCAAGCTGACCAGCGAGGACATCGGCGAGCAAGTGTTCCGCTGGCGCAACGGCACCTTGGGGGAGGTCCTAAGCGAGACGGACGCACGGGGGATCCGCCTCGTGCGGCACGAGCTCGACGTGCGCTTCAACCTCTCCGCAAAGAAGACGATGATCGTGGACAAGGTGGCGTTCAAGCGCGAGGGCGCGCCAGGCAAGAGTTTCTTCGTGCGCATGATGCCCTGGTACAAGGTTTCCGGCGTGACCGACGGGGCGGGGAAGACCGTTGCGTTCCGCCAGGCCGGGGGCGTGGTTTCCATTCCAGTGGCCGCCACGCCCGAGTTCACCTACACGCTGCGTTACGAGGCCGTGGTGGACCTCCCGTCGTACGCGGGGAGCATCAGCGAGAAAGAGGTGATGCTCACCAACGACTACTGGTATCCCATGATCGCCCGCCAGGCCGCCCCGTACACCCTGGCGGTGCACCACCCCAGTTCCTGGATCGCTGTGGGGCAGGGCGAGCGAGTGGGCATCGAGGAGGCGGCAAACGAGAAGGTCACACGCTGGCGAATGGACCTTCCAATAGTGTACTATAGCCTATCAGTGGCCCCGTTCCGCGAGGTCTCCCAGATGATCG
>CAYJMZ010000191.1:0-6051 GCA_964370995.1 uncultured Fimbriimonadaceae bacterium
CTCCACGAGAATCGTTGGATTGTGACACGGGGTGGCTAGCACGAAGCGGCAGCCCAGTGCTAGCGAATCACGGAGGATAGTGAAATGTCATTTAGGGTGAACACAAACGTTCCTGCCATGAATGCCCTGCGAAACCTGGGCGTGAACGGCAACGAACTTGCCAAGTCAATCAATCGTTTGTCGACCGGTCTTCGGATCAACTCCGCGGCCGACGACCCCGCCGGACTGATCGGCTCGGAGATCTTCCGAGCGCAGATCGGCGGCCTTGAGCAGGCCATCAAGAACAACCAGGACGCGATCAACTACGCCAAGACGGCGGAGGGCGCGCTCGACGAGGTCAACCGTCTGTTGCGGGATGCCCGAGCGCTAGCGGTGGCGTCCGGCAACACCGGCACGTTGACCGACGCCCAGGTTCAGGCCAACCAGAACCAGCTCGTGTCGATCGCGGAATCGATCACGCGCATCTCGACCCAGACGCAGTTCGGCACCAAGCACCTTCTCGACGGCAGCGCCGGCGTGAACGCGTCGGTGACAAGCGGCGTCAACATCGCGGGCATCTCCTTCACGGGCAACTTTGCCGGCGCCGCGATCACCACCAACTCGGTCGTGACCATGACCGTCAGCACAGCCGCCACCAAGGCGTCGACCACGGGCACGCAGACCTACGCCTTTGCGACGAGCACCGTGGCTGCGGGCAACTTCACGATCAACGGCCAGACGTTTGCGACGTCGAACACCGACACGATCGCCGACGTGGTGGCACGCATCAACAACGCCTCCGGCAGCACGGGTGCGACCGCCAACTTTGTGGCGGGCGCCGGTGTGGTCCTCACGCAGCGCAACTACGGCTCGAACAACCGTGTGGACCTCGCCGACTCCGCAGGAATCTTGCTCGCCGCGGCCGGCACGCAGAGCAGCGTGGGTATCGACTCGGTGGCGAGCGTGGTGATCGACGCCAACGGCACGACCGCGGGCGGCCTCACGACGGTCACCTTCGACAAGGGCAAGGGCTTGACGCTCAAGGACTCCACGGGCAACACGCTCAGCCTCACCGAGAACGGCAACCTCACGACGACGGCGATCGCGGTAGGCCAACTCACGGTCGGCTCGGCGCAGTTCCAGATCGGGGCCAACGTCGGCCAGACGATCAATCTCGCCCTGGGCAACTTCGGCGCCGCACAACTGGGCATCGGAGCGGTCTCGGGCAAGGACATGAGCAACCTCGACCTGACGAGCGCCACGAACGCGTCGGAAGCGCTCCAGGTGATCGATATGGCGATCACCCAGGTGTCGTCCGCTCGAGGAGGCATCGGTTCCTTCCAGCGCAACGCCATCGAGTCGAACATCCGTTCGCTCGGCATCGCAAAGGAGAACCTGACGGCGTCTGAATCTCTGATCCGCGACACGGATATTGCAGAGGAGATGACGAACTTCACGAAGATGCAGATTCTGCAGCAAGCCGGTATGGCGGTGTTGGCGCAAGCCAACTCGGCCCCACAGGCCGTGCTATCACTACTTCGGTAGTTATCCCGTCACAATCAAATCGAGGCTGCCGGCAACCGCCCCGGCGGCCTCTTTTTTTTGGGGGATCGGGGATCGGGGATCGGGGATCGGGGATCGGATTTACTACTGGGGTCTTCGCCTACAACGGCCGCCGTCTTGGACCCTTGGCCTTTGGGCGGTTTCCGACGTTCGCCATTCCGCTCGCCGTGGCGTACAGGTCGTAGGGCTCGCCGCCGGTCACCTCGACGTCAACAAACTCCCCGGCGGGGTGCAGGCCCTCCACGAACACCAAACCGTCGATATCGGGCGCATCGCGGTGCGATCGGCCGATCGACCAGCCATCCCGATGGCCCTCGACCAGCACGCGTAGGGGGCGTCCGACCCAACCCCGGTTCTTCTCGAGCGAGATCCCCTGTTGCAGGCTCATCAGCCTGTCATAACGTTTGCGCTTCACGCGAAAGGGCACTTGGTCGGGGTAGTCGTGGCTGGGCGTGCCGGGTTCACGGCTGTAGAGGAAGGCGCCCACGCGGTCCAGCGACGCGTCGCGCATGAACTGCAGCAGGTGCTCGAACTCCGCGTCGGTCTCGCCGGGGAAGCCCACGATGAACGTGGTGCGGATCGCCGCATCCGGCATGGAGCCCCGCAGCTTCTCGAACAGCTTGAGGTACCGCTCGCCGTCCCAAGGGCGCTTCATGCGGCGCAGCGTTTCGGGGTGTGCGTGCTGCAAAGGGATGTCGATGTAGGGCACCACGGAGTCGCACTCTGCCATCGCCGCGATCACCTCGTCCGTGAGCCGGTTGGGATAGAAGTACAGGATCCGCACCCACTCGATGCCGTCCACGGCGTCGAGTTCGCGCAGCAAGCGGGGCAGCGTGAAGGCGCGGTACAGGTCGTAGCCGTACTGCGTCACGTCCTGCGCGATCAGATTGATCTCCTTCGCGCCCCCGGCGGCGAGGTGCCGAGCCTCGGCAAGGACCCGCTCGATCGGCTTGCTGACGTGCCTGCCGCGGAAACTGGGGATCGTGCAGAACGTGCACTTGTGATCGCACCCCTCGCTGACCTTAAGGTAGGCGGACCACGGTTGCCCCGACCGTGCGCGGGTGGGCACGTCCGCCCAGCGGTGGTGGGGCGCCGAGATGTCGAACAGCTGCTCGCGCGATCGCAGGGTCTTGCCCACGATGTCGCCGAAGCGCTCCATCTGGCCCACGCCCACGTACGCGTCCGCACCCGGCGCAAGCCGCTCCAACTCGGGGCCCAGCCGCTGGCTCAGGCATCCCGCCACCACGACGCGCCCGGTGAGGCCGGCGTTCCTAGCCGCCACGGCCTCGCGGATCGCCTTGATGCCCTCCTGCTTGCTGGCCTCCAGGAACCCGCACGTGTTGATCACCGTCACGGTGGTGCGCTCTGCGGTTCCATCCACGTCGTACCCCTCGGCCATTAGCACGCCGGCGATCTCCTCGCTGTCCACATCGTTCTTCGCGCAGCCGAGGGTCACGATGCGCACCTTGCGCGAGGGTGGGGTCATCCAACAATTATGTCGCCGATCGCCCGAAGCGTTCGCGACGCTACTCGAGGTCCCAGGCGTAGTCGGCGCCGCGGGTGATCGTGCCCTCCCAATCCTCCTCCAGCGCGCAGCCCGAGGTGAGCTGATCCGGAGTAAGGGAGCGCACGGAACCATCCAGACGCCCGACGGTCATGCGGCCGCTGTGCCACGGCCAAGCGCCGCCGTACAGTTTCCCAGATGTGGGACTGGTCGTCTTCCACCCAAAGCTCACGTAGTACATCGAACCCGGCCCGAACGAGTCGATGCGGGCGCCGTTGTGTTGTTTGTAGCGGCATGGAGGCACCACCAGGTAGTTGCCGCCTCCGAACGGGATCCCGTACAGGTCCCGATCCCACACGGAATCGACGAAGACGATGGTGCGGCTGGCGTCTGCAACCGCGGAAGTCGACCGCGGGGCGGCCATCCACGCGCCGTCGCGGACCCGGAGGATTGGGGAGAGATACAGGTAGTTGTAGCCGATGTTCGAGCGTTGCGACACCTTGTAGAAGCGGGCATCGGTGTTGCCCGGCACGAGGTCCTCATCGAACACCCCATCCACGCCCGTGCGGCGACCGGTGTCGGAGGGGCACTGGAACGTCGCGAGGCTGCGCTGGTAGGGCAGCAGCAGTTGAACCCACGTGCGGTCGTTGGTGGCGTTGGCGATTTGAAGCGGCCGGTAGCTCGCCGGCATGAGGAGTTCGTCGTAATCCGCGACGTACAGCGTGGTGGCCAACGCAGCCTGCCGGAAATTCGAGGCGCAGACCGACTGGCGCGCCGACCCCTGTACGGCCCCGAATACAGGAAACAACACGCCTGCCAGGATCATCAAGATGGCAAGCACCGTGAGCAATTCGGGAAGCGTGAAGGCTTGGGAACTTCTTTGCACGATGAGTTCTGTTTCTCTATTATAGCAACTGTGCGGCGTGATCCCAAACATACACGTCCACGGTGCCGAGTGTGACGAAGCCCAAGCCCTCGTACCAACGCTCCAGCGTGGCGTCGCATTGGAGCGTGACGATCAGTTTGTCGGCGGCCGCGTCGCGCATCACCGCCCGCACAACAGCCGCTCCCCAACCGCGCCCGCGTCGGTCGGACCGCACGCACAGGTTGTACAAACCCACCGCCCCCTCGCTGCGGCTGAGCATCACCGCTCCAACGGTCGTGCCGGCATCCTCGACGCGGTACAGCTCAAGCTCCTGTGCGGCGACCGTGGCGGCGCGCACGGCGTCTCGCGTGTCGCTGCCCCCCCGGCCGAAGAACTCCCGCATCATGAAGGACGCGGTTTGGGCACGCTCTTCCGCCGCGCAGCGCACGAGCACGCACGTCTCGCCGTCCTGAGCACGGGACGCGGCCATTTGGCGCAGCCGATAACCCGTGCGAAACCCCGCCTTGTGCAGAAGCTCGGGCATTGTGGCGGGCTTGTCCGTGGGGCAGCCGTACACGTGGAACGTCGAGCGGTGGAGTGCGATCTCGGCGAGAACCGTCGCGCGATCGGCGTCAAGATCGAGTTGGACCGCGAAGTTGCCGACGGGATGGGGCACCTGGCCCGTGCAGGCCACAAACCCAGCCGTGCGCTCGACTCGGGCACCCGCGGCCCGTCCCAGGGCGAGGTATGTCGCGGCGAGGTTCTCCGACGCGAGGATGCGTGCGTGGCCTATAGGATCGTGCTCCAAAACGCCCCCACGGCGACTCCATCGGGCCGAGCGGCCACCCCGATCGCGAATCCCCTGCCCACTTGATGGCCCAGAAACACCTGGGCGCCCTTGGGCGTGACCAAGAACGATGCAAACGCCTCCGCGCGGGCGCTGGACTTCCAAAGGTCCAGTCCCACCGCCACCTGCAGGCCTTGAGTGGTGTTCCACTGCACCCCGATTCGAAGGGTCGGCGCGTACAGCCTTCCCGGGGGCTCAAAGGCTCGTCCGACGAAGGTCGCCTCGACGAAATCGGCCACGAGGTGCAGGATCTTTCGCTGCACGAACACCCCGCCGTAGTGGCCCGTGTCCACCCACAGCACATGCGCCTCGGGCAGCGCCTCGATCAACTTCTGCGTGTCCTCCGGCGGAATCACCGTGTCGAAGCGCGCTCCCACCACGAAGGTGGGCGAGGTGCGCCGCCGAGCCAGATACCTCAGGGGCTCGATCCCCGCCAGTTCCTCGCGCAGGCGGCCTTCCGAGTAGCCGCGTCGCCGCAACTCGTCGCGCTGGGCCACCACGCGCGAGCTGTGCCAGAGAATGTGCGCGAGGTCCGCACCGGCAAGCACGAAGGCCGCCGCTGTGATCCGAGGTTCCACCCCGTACGCCGTGGCGCCGACCAGACCGCCCAGACTCGTGCCCGTGAGCGCGATCCGGCTCGCGTCCAACTCGGGGCGCGTCGCGATCCAGTCCACGGTTCGGCGCACGTCGAGCACGGACTGTCCCATCGTTGCGCGCATCGACTCCGGATCGGGCTGGATGGCGAGTTCGCCGGACGTCCTTCCCTTGGGGGTGCGCTCCATGTGGTACGGAAGGCTCACCAAGACTGCGGCAATCCCGCGGTCCACCAACTCTTGGGCGAGGGCGACCTCCGCGCGCTGGCCGGTCGCGCCCCAGTAGTGGAGCACCACCGCCACGGGAAAGGGCCCTGCGCCGGTTGCGGGAAGGAACACCCGCAGGGGCACCACGTTGTTCGCCTCGTACGCCGTGACCATCGCGCTGGGGAAGTGGACGCTGTACTCTCGGTACGTCTCCCCGAGTTCAACCCGCCTCCAGTCGGCGAAGGCGATCGGGGGGGGAGGGACCGCCAGGTCGGGCAATTGGCCGGACGCAACGCCGCACGCCGCGGCCAGCGCCACACACAACCCAACCCGGAATCGATTCGCCCTGATTCGCATCGCCATGCAATTCTACGGGTTGCGGACGATTCCTGCGGGGGAGGGGGTCTGCCGGTAGACTGGCGCGAGCATGATCCCGCTGCGCGACAACCAGATCAACCCGCGAACCCCTCTGGTGACGTGGACCCTGTTGCTG
>CAYJMZ010000192.1:0-5999 GCA_964370995.1 uncultured Fimbriimonadaceae bacterium
CTCGAATGCAAGGCGACGAGCAAGCTCGCGCACTCCCAAACGGGGCAGGCGTCGGTTGCGTCCCTCCCCCTTAGCGTCCTTTGCGCCTTTGCGTGAAGATCCCAACCCGCCTTTTCGCGCGACATCTCGAGGAGCTGCGCAGCCAAGGCCCGGTGGCTCTCAAACAGGGCCCCCGTCTCGAGTGCGACGCAAAAGCCCTTGGCCGCCGCGGCGAAGTCCGACTTCGACAGCCGTGTCCGGGCCCACCCAAACGCCGCATAGGCCCGGTCCCTCGGTTGCTTTGCACGGCTGAAGGCCCTGAGAAACCAGCCCGCAGCCTCGTCGGTGCGGATCTCCTCTTCGTAGAACACACCCGCGGCGAGCGCGGTGCGAGACCGCCAATCGCCCGTCAGTCGCCGCTGCTGCTCCAGTGCGCCCGCCATCCCCGCTTCGTCCCGGCGCGCGGCGAACGCTTCGGCGCGGGCGGTGGCGCCTTCGGCATCGTCACGTGCAAACGCGGCCCGCCGGTCCGCTGCGGCCGCGGCCTCGTCCCGCAAGGCATCGATCGACACGTAGCCTTGGACCCGGCCGAACGTCTCGCCCCGCGCGTCAAGGAACAGTATCGTCGGATATCCCCGAACGCCGCACTTCTCCGCCAGTGGCGCACCCCCGGCTTCACCCAAAATCCGAACCGGCACGACCCCACGCGCGACCTCTGCGAATCCGGCATCGAGGTACGTCACGCTCTCCAACTTCTCGCACCACGGACAATCTGGCCTCCAGAAGTGCGCCATCACCAGGCGGCCCGACCCCGAAAGCGACAATGCCTCTGGGAGGTCCCGCGCCCAAGCGACCTGTGCGAGGAGCAGTCCAAGTGCCGCGACCATCATCGGCTTACACGGCCGCCCGTGGATCCGACAGGGGGTGGCGGGTCCCGAACGATGGGCGGCTTGAACCAGGCGTCCTCTTGGCTCACCGGCGCTCCGAAGGCGGGCTTGAGCGAGATCGTATCGGTCAGGCGCCCCCCTTCAAGGGCAATCGCCTCGCGAAATCGCCGAATCGCGTGGGTCTTCTCGTCGATCCAGACGGTGATCGACGACCCCTCGAAACCGGTTCCCTTCAGCACGTGGCAGGGTGCGCCATCAAGCGTGGATTGGCCGTCGAGTACCGGCTTGTCCAGCTTGGCGAGTGTCCACATGTCGGGATCATCCGGAGGGCACATGAGGGGATACAGCAGGTCGGATGCCCCGCCCGAAGTCGCCGACGCCGCACGCAACGCCTTGAGCGCCGTCGGCTCGTGGGTGCCGTTGGCCAACCGCGACCACCACGTGTGCGAGCCCGTCTTGCCCCTCCACACCACGAAATACTCGTCAGCCTTGGACTCCGGGTCCGTCTCATGGCACTCGAACCGGATGTTGCCCGGGCGCACAAACCACGTCTTGATGCTGCGGGTCGACGAGTCGGCAGGTTCACCTCCCGCCTCGAACGCGCTGACCACCTCGCCGGTGTCCTTGTACGTTTGGCAAGCGGCATACGCCCCCAGTGTCGCATCCAGCACCGCACGTGCGGGATTTGCCTGCTGTAGCGCTGCTGAAGCAAGGACCGACAGGAGCATGCCCGGTTCTACCCCGCGCCACGCCTTCGGGTTTCACTTCCCCTCGTCGTTTGCCGGGGCACGAACAAGGCCAAGGACCTAACCGCCCCAGCGGCCCCCGGGAAAGGGGATCGGGCCCGCACTCATCTTGTAGATGTACAGTCGAGAGTCGCCGTTGACCATCACCTCGATGACCCTGTCTCCGTCGATGTCGGCCGCCAACAGCCCGTCCTGGTCGCCCAGCAGGTCACCCAAGAACTCACCGGACCAGTTCACGACACCGCTCGTCGTCGCATAGCGAACCCGCAGTCGCCCGCCCGCGCAAAAGATCGCGTCCAGGGCGCCGGTCCCACCGACCTGGGCGAACGCAAGGCCACGGATGCGGGCACCGTACGAGCCCAGCGTCTGCACAACTCCGCCCGTCGAGGGATCGATGAGGAACAGGATTCCCGCTTCGTTGCCGAGGATGATTTCCGCGACGGACGAACCCTGGATGTTCTTCACTTCGAGTGCGGTCACGTTGAGGTCGACCGATTCGAGTTGCCGAACGTGCGTCACCCCGTCGATCACACTCACACCGCCCCCAAACTCGGCGACGACGATCTCCGGATTCGGATCGGCGTCCACGTTGCCCACCCTCAAGAGCGACAGATTCGCCCAGTACGTGCCGATCGATGGGCTCTGCCACTCAAGGGCGCCAGTGCGCGCGTCGTACACGTACACGTATGTCCCTGGAGCACCGGAGTGTTCCTTTCGAACGCTCGCCACAATCTCGAGCCTGCCGTCGAGGTCCACATCGGCCAGCGCAAGCGCTGTGACCGACTGGCCGTCGAGCGGCGTGGTCCGAAACTGCTCGCTGTGGGTGAGGCCGTCGTAGCAAATCACCATCCCATCGTAGGCGTTGCTTCCCGTGATGAAAATCTCCGGTTGGGGATCCGCATCCACGTTCGCATTGCGGATCCGCCACAGACCGTTCCACGAGCCCCCCGTTGAAGGGCCACTCGTGTACTCGAGGCGCTTGGTCCTCGCGTCGTGCACGAAATAGAGCCCATCGCCGTACCCACTGTCCGATTCAAACGCCCCGAACAGAATCTCCTTCTGTCCGTCAACGTCCACGTCGCCGTAATCCAACGCGTAGAATGGGCCCGAGAAATCGAGACTTTGCCACTCGATTGCCTGTGTCGGCTGGTCCACGACGTAGAGGTGGTCCGGCCCCGTCGACGTGTATCCGGCACCGAAAACCAGCTCTTTGACCCCGTCCCCGTCCAGGTCGCCAAACGCGATGTCGGTGATGCCGTGCTCGGGGTTCGCCACAGACCACTTGAACGCGCCCGACTGGCCGTTGAACACGCGCACAAACCCCCATTGGCCGTCCCCGTAAACGACCTCGATCGGGCCATCTCCCTCCACGTCCACGGCCTGGACAGCGGCAATGTCGATTGGGGTCGAGATCTCGTACTTTGCGGTGTGGATGTCCACGTCGTAGACCGTGATGCGACTCCATGCGAACGCCGCCACGAGTTCCAATGCCGGGTCCGCATCGAGGTTGGCCAGCCGCACCAACTGTCCGAATCCCGACGGGTTGCTCCACTCGATCGCCCTCGTAAGACCATTCAGCACATAGCCGGTGCTGTCGCCACGTCCAACCACGATCTCCATATCCGGGTCGGTGTCCACGTTGCCCACAGCGACATCCGAACCTCCCAAGGACGGGCCAAAGAACTCCTGCGTTCCCGTCACGGCGTCGTAGATCCACAGGCCTGAACCATCGGTAAACACAAATTCGGGAGTGCCATCGCGGTCGACGTCCGAATAGTTCAACCCAACGATGGAAGCCGCTCCCGTCCCGATCGTTCGCTGGACGAACAGCCCCTTGCCATCGTAGATTTGAATGTTCGAACCTGAGCACACGGCCACCTCAAGCGCCGGGTCCGAGTCGTATTGGATCACGCGGACGCACGAGAGGCTCGATGTCAAGAGGGGGCTGACCCACGTGTGGTCGTAGGTCGCCCCGTCACGCTTGATCACCGTCCAAAACGAGTTGGCAAAGAAATCGCGAGTAGAGGCGCTCGACACGATCTCCTTCATGCCGTCTCCGTCGAGATCCACGACTTGCATGCCGGTTGCACCGATACCGGTTCCAAATGTGGACCGAACCCACTCCATCCGGACGGCAAACGAGGGGGCGTAGGGCATATCCCCTCTGCCCCCGGCAGCGTCGACTCCTACCTTGGGCACCGCTGGGTTCCACTTGTAGTTGATCGGTGCAGCCTTGGTCCCCACGGGCCGGCCCCAGAGATCGGTTGGACCACCCGTGTCCTGCGACGCAGCGGGCAACGCAAACAACAACAAAACCGACGCCAACAACACCCTTCGACGAATCACGGCCACTCCAGGGGACCCCGATAGCCGGGCGCCCGCAAAAGACAGGTTAACACAGGAGTACCCTCCACGCAAGAGGGCACGGGAATCTTCTGGGGAACCTACTCGAAGATCGACAGACCCGCGGCGTTCCAATCGCTCAGGAATCGCTGGAGGCCGGAGTCCGTGAGGGGGTGCTTGAACAGCATCTGCATGATCTTCAGGGGCATGGTGGCCACGTGCGCGCCCGCCTGGATCGCTTCCACCACGTGCAGGGGGTGGCGGATCGAGGCAACGAGCACCTCGCTCTCGAATCCGTACGTGGCAACCATTGCGACGGTGTCCGCGACGGCGTCCATCCCATCGCCGGAGATGTCGTCCACCCGGCCCACAAAGTTGCTGATGTACGTCGCGCCGGCCTTCGCGGCCAGCATCGCTTGCGGCACCGTAAATACCAGGGTCACGTTTGTGCGGATGCCCTTGTCGGCCAACGTGCTCACGAGGCGTACGCCCGGTTCGATCAGGGGGACCTTGACCACGATCTGCGGGTGCCAGCTCGAGATCTCGATGGCCTCCTTCAGCATGCCGTCGTAGTCTGTGGCGACGACCTCCGCGCTGATGGCTCCCCCGGGCACGAGTTCGCAGATCTTGAGAACGGTCTCGCGAAAGCCCTTGCCGGACTTGGCGATCAGAGTCGGGTTCGTGGTGACCCCGTCGAGGATCCCCCATTCGGCAGCCTTGCGGACCTCTTCGACGTCCCCGGTATCCACGAACAACTTCATGAGGGCAAGTCTACTTGGTCGTTCGTCGTTGGTCGTTTGTCGTTTGTCGTTCGGAGGATGTGACGCAGAAGTGGGGACGTTTGGACGGTCGCCCTCCGGATCCGAACGACAAACGACCAACGACTAACGACTAACGACACGAAGCGACCAACCTACTTTCCAAACCCGTACGAGCCGTGCAGGGGCAGACTGGCTCCGGCCTCGGACTCGATCTGGGTCACCGCCATGTCCCCGGTGTTCAGCCCCCGGCGGGCGTCGAGGGCTCGCCGAAGCGCGGTCTCCCCGTCGGCACCGGAAAGGCCGACTTGCCGACCTGCGGGACCCACGGCCGCGTCGGCGAGGTAGCTCTTCAGCACCGCGTCACGCGCCTGCTGAAAGAGTTTCGAGTTGCTGAACAGTTCCACGGCGACGACCTTTCCGTCTCTCGCCACCACGAACCCCACGATGTCGGGCACCTTCTCGAGCTCCGCGCGAAGTGAATTCAACGCGTCAGTGACGTGTGCTGCGATTTCGGGTGCCTCAACCGCGCCGGTGACGGTTGTGCCGTCCTCCATCTTGGCCATCGGCGAGGCGTTCGCCCGGTACTCGGCGACCCTGTCCCATACCTCTTGCTGGTCCGACCGAGCCGCCCCAGCCTTGACGGATTGGGGCACGACCCCTCCCGAGTACTCGAACTCCCCGCTCTTTCCGCTCCAGCGTCCGTGCTCGACACAAAACGCCTCCACCTGCATGGCCTTCCCCGGTGGTACAAGCGTGTCCTTGGCGACGATGCGATCTTGCTTGCCGCCAATCAGCAGGTCGCCTGCAAGTAGCAGCAGGGGTTTGTCGCCCTTGTTGATCACCAGCAATGAGTTCACCTGGCTGTCGGGCAACTCGCGGATTTCGACCGTGCCGGCCTTCTGCGCTTCCGCCAGCGTGGTGACGTCTTGACCGGGGTCCACGGCCTTCTGGTGCACGATGGGAATCACCGTAAGCCCGCCTGCGGAGAAAGAGCCCGCCAGCCGAAGCCCCTCGATCTCGGTGCCCAGCGCCGCCGGCTTTTCGACCGGCTTGGCGGCAGGCTTGCAGCCCACCAACAGCGCGGCCACACAAACGAAAAGGAACATCCTCATGGGAACACCTCGCCAGTGGGTGTCCCGAACACGCCCCGTTGTTCACCCCGTGATGACGCGGCTTAGTTTCTTGCCGTGGTGCGAAGAACTTGGCCGCCTTCGTAGCCGCGATCGTCCCCCTTTGGGAGTGCGCGAGCTTGCTCGTCGCCATTCACCCCGGCGACTTGTCGG
>CAYJMZ010000193.1:0-5932 GCA_964370995.1 uncultured Fimbriimonadaceae bacterium
GCTCGCGCACTCCCAAAGGGGACCGACCCCTCATCGAGTCCCCTACCCGAAGATTAAACGTTGACGCACCACGAGGCTAACAGCAGGAGATCTTACGTGAACGGCGAATTAAGAACCATGCGTAGGTCGTGGGTGTTTGTGCTCTTTGGTTTGGCAGGGCTTGGCCTCGCGTGGGTTCTGCAAAGTGTCGGGGTCGTGCCTGGCATGCAACCCGATGGCTCGGTGTGGGTGCCGACCCACCAGCGCCTTACCCCGGTTGGCAAAACCTTCGAACTCCAGACCACGCGTCCAAAGGAGCTCGCCGTGGGGCGCGATGGTCGTATCGGCGCCCTATGCTCGGGGAGGGTGTTGGTGCTTTCTCCGGCTGGGAAGGTCGAGGGAGATGTCGCCCTTTCCACCGCCCCGCTTGGGATCGTGTGGTCGCCCGATGGACATACGCTGTTTGTGTCCGCCGGAGACGGGAAGGTCGCTCGTATCGCCGAGATCGAAGGGAAGTGGGCCAGGGCCGGAGATTGGGCCGTCGACGTGCCCTCGGGGTTTCAGCCGGTGGGGCGCGCCGGCGGCAACCCGCAGTCCAACGGCCTGGCGGTGTCTGGTGGGCTACTCTACGCGGCCCTGGGACTCCGAAACGCCGTGGTCGAGGTCGATGCCGCCACGGGAGACGTTCGGCGCGCCATTGCGACGGGGATCGCACCCTACCACCTGAGCATTTCCAGCGACGGACGAACCCTGGCGGTGTCGAATCGAGGAGGCGCCGCTCCCACCGAGGGAGAGCCCAGTGCCCTCAGCGCCGGCTCGCCGGTTCGCGTTGACCCGGTGACCGATGCGGCGAACGGGGGGTCCGTCAGCCTGGTAGACACCGCCAACTGGACCGTGCGCCACGTGCCCGTGGGCCGCCAACCTTCTGGGACCGCGTTCTCGGTCGATGGACGCTCGTTGTTTGTGGCCAACTCGGACTCCGACTCGGTCTCCATCGTCCCGCTCGATCCCACGAAACCGGTCCAAACCACGTCGCTGCAGTCGTCCAACGACCCGGGTTTTGGATTGATGCCGACCGATGTGAATCCCGACCCAGATGGGCGGACGCTGTACGTGGCTTGCGGGGGCCTCAACGCCGTGCTTGTGGCGGATGTGGGCCAAGGGCTGACCGTGCGCGGATCGCTCCCCACCGCGTGGTACCCGGTGTCGATGGTCCAGCAAGGCGGCACGTTGTGGGTCGCCTGCACCAAGGGCATCGGATCGCGGCGGGAGGCTCGAAAGGGACGCTGGGGTCCGCACGACAGCGTGGGCGTGATCCAGGCGATCGCACCGGATGACCGACGCAAGCTTTCGGCTCTCACGGCGCAGGTCCTCGACAACAACCGGTGGAACCGCGAGGAGCCTGCGCGGGTCGGGCGTTTGCCGGCCCCGGTGCCCGAGCGCGTGGGCGAACCCTCGGTGTTCAAGCACGTGGTGTACATCATCAAGGAGAACCTATCGTACGACTCCCTGCTGGGGGACGTGCCGGAGGGAAGGGGCGACGCGAGCCTTTGCATGTTCGGCGGAGACGTTTCGCCAAACCAGCACAAGATCGCAAGAGAGTTCGTTCTCCTCGACAACGCGTACGCAAGCGGCACGAACTCGGCCGACGGCCACCAGTGGACCTCTTCGTCGCTTGCCAACGCCTACACGGAGCAGAACTACAGCGCCAATGCGCGCAGCTATCCGTACGACGGGGGCGATCCCTTGGCCTACTCGCCCACCGGCTTTCTGTGGACCTCTGCCGTGAGGGCGGGGAAGACCGTGCGCGTGTACGGCGAGTTTGTGAACAAGCCCAAGATCGCCCACCGCAAGACGGGGAAGACCGCGACCTGGTCGGAGCTGTGGAAGGACTACAACGATAAGACGGGCGCCTACGAGATCGCTTCGGATACCGACAATGCGGCGCTCAAGCCCCTGCTGCACCCGAACTACATCGGCTTTCCGACGACCGTGAGCGACCAGTGGCGCGCCGACCAGTTCCTCGGGGACCTCGACATGTGGGAGCGCGACGCAAAGATGCCGGACCTGTGCATCCTGCTGCTTCCCAACAACCACACCACCGGCACGCGCAGGGGCTTCCCGACCCCGCGCGCGCAGGTTGCGGACAACGATCTCGCCCTGGGCCGCATGGTCGATCGCCTGAGCCATTCCCGGTTCTGGGGTCAGATGCTCATCGTGGTGATCGAGGACGATGCGCAACTGGGACTGGACCACTTGGATGGCCACCGAGTCCCCGCGTTTTGTATCTCGCCGTACACGCGGCGCGGAGCGGTGGTGAGCGATACATTCGACCACACGTCGTTCGTCCGCACGATCGGGCTCGTGCTTGGCATGCCCGCCATGAACCGGTTTGACCGCTCGGCGACCCCGTTGACGCGCTGCTTCGGGCCGTCCCCCGATCTCAAGCCGTTCCAGTTCGCTGCCAATCGGATTCCGCTCGACCAGATGAACCCGGCCCCATCCACGCTTCGCGGCGAAAGCAGGCGTTTGGCCGTTGCCTCGGGGCGGCTCGACTGGTCCGAAATCGATCGCGCCGACCCTGAAATCGTTACGCGCGCGGCCTGGGTTTCGGTTTTTCCCGATCGGCCTTTTCCGACGGAAAGCTACCACCCCGTGCAGGACTGATCGTGTAGAACAGGAAAGGACGCCTCAACGCGTCGGACGCTCTATCATCCGTGGCGTACGCGACCGAGGCGATCCTTACGTCTCGATCGGGCGGCAGTTAGAGTCCGTGCCGGAGGCTGCGGCGCCGGCGAAGCAGTTGGTGCTGCTGTTGGTGCCCCGGGTGCATCGCGGCGTGCAACAGGCGCTGGATTACGCGCTCAGCTGCCATGGCAAGTGCCGCGCGATGCGCGTGACGCTCGACGACAAGCTCGTGCCGAAGATCCGTGAGGATTGGGAGCGGTTCGGCTGGGGAGTGCCCATGGTGGTGCTCGGCTCGCCGTTCCGATCGCTGATCAACCCGATCCTGGAGTACGTGGACCAGGCGCGGCTCGAGGACCCCAACCGAACAATCACGGTGATCGTCGCCGAGGCGGTCCCGCGGCGCTTCGCGCACAAACTGCTACAGGAGAACGTGAGCATCCAGCTCAAGCCAGCCCTCGGCCAACGCGAGGGCGTGGTCGTGAGCAACGTGCGCTACTTCCTGGATTAACTGGTCGGGGCGACAGGATTCGAACCTGCGACCTGTTGCTCCCAAAGCAACCGCGCTACCAAGCTGCGCCACGCCCCGCCGCGCGAGAGAGTGTACCTACGGGAAAGCCAGCCCGATCTGATCCCTGCTCCCCGCTCCCCGATCCGATCTCTGATCCCCGATCCCCGATCTCTGATGCCGGTAAAATGCCCCCCATGCCGTCTCCCGCCGCGCGTCTCGACCTGATACCGCCGTACCTGTTTTCCGAGATCGATCGCCTAAAACGCGAGTCGATCGCGGCGGGGGCGGATGTGATCGACCTGGGGATCGGCGATCCGGATCTGCCCACCCCGGCACCCGTGGTCGAGGCGCTCAAGCACGCGGTGGACAACCCTGCCACCCATCGCTACGACGAGACCGCGCGCGGATGGACGCCGTTCCTCGAGGCCGCCACCAAGTGGTACCGGCGCGAGTTCGGGGTCGAACTGGACCCCGCCCGGCACGCGGTGCAGCTGATCGGGTCCAAGGAGGGTTTGGCGCACCTCGCGTGGGCCTACATCAACCCCGGCGACCTGTCGATTGTCCCCGATCCCGGGTACACCGTGTACAAGGTCAACACACAGATGGCCGGTGGAGGCGTGCACGAGACGCCGCTGCTGGAGGCCAGCGGGTTCCTCCCCGACCTGGGCGCGATCCCGACCGACGTCGCACGCCGCGCAAAGCTGTTCTACGTGTGCTATCCCCACAACCCCACCGGCGCCGTGGCCACGCGCGCGTTCTATGAGGATCTCGTGCGGTTCTGCCGCGAGCACGACATCCTGCTGGTCAACGACATGGCGTACGCCACGGTGGCCTACGATGGGTTCAAGAACCCGACCGTGCTGCAGATCGAGGGCGCGGGGGACATCGCCATCGAGTTTCACTCGCTCAGCAAGACCTTCAACATGACCGGTTGGCGTCTGGGGTTCGCGCTGGGCAACGCCGAGGCGGTCGATACCCTGCAGCGGGTCAAGTCCAACCTGGACAGCAAGCAGTTTCCGGCAGTTGCGCAGGCTGGAGCCTTCGCCCTGGAGTCCGTGTCCAACGCGCCGACGCTCGCCGTGTACGAGCGGCGTCGGGACTTCCTGTGCGAGGGGTTGAGGGCCATTGGGTGGGACGTGCCAAAGCCGAAGGCCACCTTTTACGTGTGGGCGCGCGTGCCCCGCGACGACATGTCGAGTGCGGAGTTTTGCGCAGAGCTGCTGAAGCGAGCGCACGTGCTCGCCATCCCCGGCAACTCGTACGGCGCCCACGGCGAGGGGTATGTGCGCATGTCGCTGACCCTGCTGGGCGATCGGGATGGCGAACGCTTCCGCGAGGCGGCGCGGCGTATCGGCGAATCCGGGCTGATCCCGGCCCGGGTGTAACGCATTTGGACTTCGATGCCGCTTGCCACTACCTCGAATCGCTCGCCCCCCGAGGCTGGCGGCTCGGCCTCGACCGGATGCAGGAGCTCTGCCGGAGGGCGGGCCTGACCGACGCCCTGGGTGAGGGAGACGGCCCCCGCTACCTCCACGTCGCGGGCACCAACGGCAAGGGTTCCGTGACGGCGTTTCTCCAATCTATGCTCGGGGCCTCGGGATACCGCACCGGTGCGTTCTTCAGCCCGTTCGCTTATGACATTCGGGAGCGGATCCAGGCTCAGGGGGCGCTCATCTCCCGCGAGGCGTTTGCGCGCCACCTCGAGGCCCTTCTCCCCCACGCCGAGTCGCTCGCCGAAACCGAGTTTGGGGGTGCCACCGAGTTCGAGGTGAAGACCGCGATGGGCTTTCGACACTGGCGGGAGACCAAGTGCGACTGGGTGGCGCTCGAGGTGGGCCTGGGAGGGCGTTTGGACGCAACGAACGTCGTGCATCCCGAAGCCGCCGCGGTGGTGAGCATCGGGCTGGACCACACGCAGCTGTTGGGCGACACCCATGCGTTGATCGCCCACGAGAAGGCCGGTGTGGTGAAGCCGGGAGTGCCCGTCGTGCTTGGCGAGATGCCGCGGGAGGCGCGCGAGACCATCGAGAGGGAAGCGGCTGGGCAGAGTTCACCCATCTGGCGCATGGGACAAGAAGTGGTGCTTGAGAAGCGGGGGCACGATGTTTGGCGCGTGTGCACCCCCGCCGGGACGATCGATCGGCTGACCCCCGGACTGCTGGGGGCCATGGCGCCGCACAACATGGCTGTTGCCCTGGCGTTGGCGCAAGTGGCGGGCATTGGTTTGCAGGACGACGCCACAAGGGAGGCCATCGCGCGCACGCGGCTGCCGGGGCGGTTCGAAGGGGCGTTGTGGAAGGGGCGCCCGGTGCTGCTGGACGGGGCGCACAACGCCGAGGCCGCCGAGAACCTCGCACGCACGCTGGAGCAGCGGTGTCCGGGCCGCCGCGTGCACCTCGTGCTAGGCATGACCCAGGGCCACGCGCCCGAGTCCTTTCTCGCGCCTTTGCGGTCGGTCGTGGACTCCGTGCATCTGGCGCCGTTTGCCTCCCATCGGTCGCGTTCGGTCGAGGAGCTTGCCCAGGCCATCACGGGCTGGGGTCCCCAAACGCACGCGAGCGTCGCCGAGGCCCTCGACGCGGCGTGCGCACACGCGCCAGCCGATGCCGTGGTGCTCGTCGCCGGCAGCTTCTATCTCGTGGGCGAAGCGGGACGCCTCATGGGCCTTGGGAAGCCCTAGCAAGGTGCGTCAGCCTTTAATAGTCGGGTCGGTCCCCTTTGGGAGTGCGCGAGCTTGCTCGTCGCCTTGCATTCGAG
>CAYJMZ010000194.1:0-5921 GCA_964370995.1 uncultured Fimbriimonadaceae bacterium
GATATAGGGTGCCTGCGTGGCGTTTTGCCCCGTCGTCGCGGGCACCACGGCGACGTTGCCCGCCCCGATCGACGGCAACGCACCCAGCGCGTTCTGCACAGCAAGCGGCGACGTGTCCCAATTCAATGGCCCCGTCGTGTCCCCCAGGAATGTCAAGGTGAAGGTGCCGGCAGACGGGGCCGTGGCCCCCGCGCGGAGTTGCTGCCCCTGATTGAGGGGGCGCTGGATCACGTCGTAAATGGCCGCGAGACCGGAACTATTGACGGTCAACAGCCCGGGAAGGCTGTTGGGAAGAATGATTTTCAGTTCGCCTTCCGGCAGATTGAACGCGCCTTGAACGACGATGCCGAATAGTCCGGGCACGGCGTTCAGTGCGTTCTGAACCTGCGTGGGACCCGCATTGTAGGGTATCGGCGCCGTCGTCTGAAGCGGGTTGTTGTTGTACCGAAGGGTGAATGTTCCACCGGTCGGCGGCCCATTCCCATTCAGGAGGGCGTACCGGTCGGGAATAAAACTCAGATACTGGATGTTCGGACGCGTGTTCGTCGGGAAGTCCGAGGACTGCGTATAGCCCGCGGCCCACACGTCGCCGTGGGGGTCGATGTCAATGAACTGGCCGTACTCCGCGATCGACCCGCCCAAAAAGGCCGAGTAATCGTGAGTGTAGGCGTCGCCTTGGAATTTGGAAACGAACGCGTCCATCGTTCCCCTGAGCGTAAAGCTGTACGGGCCAAAGATCGCAGGGAACCGCGAGGCCTGGGTCCCGCCAGTCACGTACACGCCGCCGTCCTGGTCGGCCACGACCGCGCGGACCTCGTCGAACCCGTCCTCTCCGCCGTAGTAGCTGCCGTAGACGAGCGGGTCGATGACCACGGGCTTCGAGGTGTCGTAAGCGCCAAGGGCAAATCCGACCGTGTTGTCATCGGCTGCGTCGAAGCGAACCACAACGGGGGAGCGCTTGCCGTTCACGATCTGGTAGGCGATGAGCCCTTTCTGCGTGATCGACGCGCCACCAGCGGACACGACCAGCTCAGCCGACTCGTTGACCGCGAGGGAATCCACGCCTTGGAACGCCATGCGCACCGTGGATGGATCGACTCCCGCACCGATGATCACATCGTAGCGCGGCTGCCCCTTCTCGATGTACGAGCGAACGTCGACACCCTGGGTGATCGACGTCTGCACCACTTCGCGGAAGCTGTGGACCCCCTTGACGCCATTGCCGGGAGAGGTCATGTAGTCGGACAGCAGGCGCGTCTGATCGCGTCCCACAACCTTGGCGCCATCGCCGGCACCCTCGAAACGCATGCCGACGACCGTGCCTGAACGCACTTGGGCGTCACCGGTTCCGGAGACCTTGAAATGGTCGAACACGAGCCCGTCGGCGGTCACCCACACGTTCATGTTCCGCGTCTGCGCGAGGAACTTGGCGCGGGTATCCCACTGGCCCTTGTTCTCCTTGAAGCTCGCCGCACTGTCGCGCAGCCTCTCCGCAAGCCCTTCTTGAGACACCTTCGCCGATTTTGTAGGCGGCGCGGCCTTTTGGGGACCGTTGGCAAAGACGGGGCTCGCCACCGAAGCGAGGCCCAGAATCCCCAAAGCTCCCAGCAAGCCACGTCGCGCGTGGCGCAATGTGATTCCAAACACGATCAAAACACCTCTCGCCCGAGTATAAGTGCGGTTGTCCCACATGTCAAATTCGCTACCTTGAGCACGCGGCGCATCCCCAATCGAACTCCACCGCATTATAGCCCGCACACCACGACGGTGTCGCAAGTTGCCAAAGCAATTCATGGACGGTTCGAGGGGACCGATTTATTCCGAATGTTCTGTCGAATTCGAAGAAAACTGTTCAGAGGGGGTGGTTGGCTATGGCATTTGTACCGGGTTTGACCTCGAGCAGCCCTTGCTTCGGGTCCCGTGGCGTGAGGTAGCGTACGGGTGGAGAATCCCTATGGTGCTGCGTATCCCCCTGTTCTTGCTGGCCTCTGCGGCTCTGGTGCCTCAGGCGATCGTGCGCGTCGAGGTCAACGGCGTCGTTGCAAGTTACGACGGGACCCCTCCCCAACTTCTTCGGGGACGCGTGCTCGTGCCCGTTCGCGGCGTGTTCGAACAGCTTGGCGCGGCGGTGACGTGGGACGAAGAGAAGAAGGTGGTCACCGCCACTAAGGACGGCCACGTCACCTGGCTGCGCATCGGGGACAAGACTGCCCGTCGCGACAACGCCCCGGTGGTGCTGGATGTCCCTCCTCAATTGCTTGACGGGAGGACCCTGATTCCCCTGAGGTTCGTCAGCGAGGCGATGGGCGCGAAGGTGGACTGGAACGGCGCGGAGAAACTGGTGAGCATCACCACGTTCGTGCCCGAGGACGGTCCGCCCCCTCCCCCGCCCCTCTGAACCTCCCCTCCAATCCTCCAAGGAACAAGAACATGCGCATGCTCGCCCTTCTCATCGTCGCACTCGCCGCCACGGGCTTGCGAGCCCAGGATTGGGCAAGGGAGCGCGTCAACGCGTCGCCCAGGCACCAAGAGTGGGTCGAACTCAAGAACGGGGCCCGCAAAGTCAAATGCTTCGTGGTGTATCCCGAGAAGAAGGGGAAGGCGACCGTGGTGGTTCTGATCCACGAGATCATGGGCATGACCGACTGGGTGATGTCGGTCGCCGACCAGCTCGCCGAGCGCGGCTACATCGCAGTAGCCCCAGACCTCCTTTCAGGCATGGGCCCCGGCGGCGGGCGCACCGACTCGTTCGCAGACGTCGGCAAGGTGCGCGAGGCCATAAGTGGGCTCGCCTCCGCGCAGGTGACCGGCGACCTCGATGCCGCATGCAACTACGGCAAGAAGATCCCTGCGGCGAACGGCAAGATCGCCGTCGCCGGGTTCTGCTGGGGCGGAACGCAGACGTTTCTGTTCGCCACGGCCCGCGAGGATCTTTCTGCAGCCTTTCCCTTCTACGGCACCGGCCCGACCGACCCCGTGCGTGTGGCCCACATCAAGTGCCCCGTGTACGGGTTCTACGGCGGCAACGACAACCGCGTCAACGCCACAATCCCCACCAGCGAAAGACTGATGAAGGCAGCGGGCAAAACGTACAAGCCTGTCGTCTACGACGGTGCCGGCCACGGATTCATGCGCAGCGGCGAGCAACCCGGCGCCGAAGCCGCCAATAAGAAGGGCCGCGACGCGGGTTGGAAACGGCTCCTGGAGATTCTGGCGAAACTCTAGGGGGAGTTTGGCCAGAGCCACCCGAACGTGCCCGCGGTCAGCAGGGCGTACACCACCGCATCGAAAAGGTCTCCCCAAAAACCTTTCCAGCCATACCAGATCGCGTGGGACATCCACCCGAGCCCGTGAGCGGCGAACGCCACGGTGCCCGCCATCCGAAACACGCTCAGATAGGTAGGCTCTCCCTCAAAGAGGCCGTTCCAAGCAACGTACGCGGCGAACACACCCACCACCACGTAGTACAGTAGGGTGAGAACCAGGTTCCTACCCATGTTCACCGGCCCAGGCCACACCGTGAGCGTCCCGCAGGGGCCCGCCGTCATTTTCGCCTGAAACTCGGGGTTCTTCTGGTCCTCCATGGTGCCGTACGGGAACATGTACTGCCCCGCAGGCACCCCTTCGAGCGCCGAATTGAACTTGGCCTCGTCAGGCAACCCACCCCAGTCCTTCTTGTGGTGTGGGAGCACCATGTGCATGAAGAAGCTCGCGATCCACACGAAGACCGCGGACACCACGATCGGCATCCAAAGCGCAGAGAGAAACTCCATGGTTATCCTCCTATCGCCTTTGAAGACGCACAACGGCCCGGGAAGGCGTCAGACGCCACAATCCCGGGTCGCCGATTGGAGGGCTAGTCACCCATCCAGTGGACCTTGTCGTCGCCGAGCAGGCACTGGATGTAGTTGAGTTGGCCGTCGTGGTACCACAGGTGGCTCACGGCGATCTGGGCGAGGATGAACAAGGGGGCGTCCATCTTCCACGGCGGGGTGACGATGCTGTTGAGGGCTTCGTCGCTCGCCGAGCCCAAGGCGGCTGTAAACGCCCCGGAAGCCGCGGCCAGTTTCGCGCACGCGCCGCCCTTCGTCGCGCACACACCCATGAGCTGGTCGGTCACGTACGTCTCTTCGACCTCGACGACGTTGCCCTTCAACGCCTCGGCCGTCCAGTCCAGCATGCCGATCGCGTCCGCGGTGAGAACGCACGCGGACTTGCTGCAACCCCCGTGGGTGGCGCTCCACTGGTCGTCCGGAATCGCCTGGATGTCCTTCGTGTACATGTCGGTGAGGCCCTGCAGCCAACCGCCGAGGGCTGCACGCGCGTCCACGCCTTGTGTTGTGATGCTCATCTTTGGTTTCCTCCTTTGGAACAGAATGTTGAACCTACCGGATCGGAGGTGGCTTTGGCTAGTGCCCGCGACGAACGACCTACTATTCCCTCCGGCGGGTCGTGCGAACGCGGTACAGGCGCTCCGTGAAGCCCCCTTCCTCGCAAAAAGCCTTCTCGAGTTGCAGGAGGAGGCGGTCAAGGAGGAAGTTGGTCTGGTGGCTCAGGCAGATGAGCGTGTTTGCGGCGGTCTCGGGGGACTTCTCTTCGATGAAAGGTTTGTACGCGGCGTAGGTCCTGTTTGCCCGGTAACACAATCCCCGTATAAACCCGGCTTTGGCACTATTCTTGGGCCACTGCTGAAGATTGCGCGCCCGCAACCAATCCTGGTAGTCGCAAAGGAGTTCCTCGAGGCTCGCACGCGCCACACCAATGAGTTTGAGCTCAGTCTTCTTGGAAGTCCCGGACGCCTGGCTTCCCTCGGCGATGTTCTGCTTGCAACTGCGCGCCGCCTGCACCATCTGGTCCACGGTGCGGGAGAACCTGTCCACGTAGTGTTCGGTGAAGAACACCGTGCCGTCGAAGGCCAGCTCTGCCATTTGGTAGGCTTGTAGCCCCGCGTAGCCGCCATGCGGAGGAATGATACGCATGCCCCATTATAGGACCTATATAATTCGCAAAAAGGCCCCCCGCCTTCCGGCGAGGGGCCTGTGCAACACGGACTAGAAGTCCATGCCGTCCATGCCGCCGCCACCGGGCATGGCCGGGGCGGACTTCTTGGACTCGGGCTTCTCGACCACGAGCGCTTCGGTCGTAAGCACGAGGCCCGCGATGGAGGCCGCGTTCTGGATCGTGCTGCGCACGACCTTGGCGGGATCCACGATGCCGGCCTTGACCAAGTCCACGATTTCGCCGGTTGCGGCGTTGAGGCCGAACCCGGGTTTGGCGTTCTTGACCTTCTCGACGATCACGCTGCCCTCGAGGCCCGCGTTCTCGGCGATCTGGCGAAGGGGCTCCTCGAGCGCCCGGCGCACGATGGTGATGCCGGTCTTCTCGTCGCCCTCGGCCTTCATTTTCGCCAGCGCCATCGCTGCTGCGAGGAGGGTCACGCCGCCGCCGGGGACGATCCCCTCTTCAACCGCTGCACGGGTCGCCGACAGGGCGTCCTCGTAGCGATGCTTCTTCTCTTTGAGTTCGGTCTCGGTGCTTGCGCCGACCTTGATGACCGCCACGCCGCCGCTGAGCTTCGCCAAGCGCTCCTGGAGCTTCTCGCGGTCGTAGTTGCTGTCGGTCTTCTCGATCTGAGCCTTGATCTGGTTGATGCGGCCCATCACAGTCTCTTTCGTGCCGGCGCCCTCGATGATCGTCGTCTCTTCCTTGGTGACGATGACCTTCTTGGCGGTTCCGAGCATGTCGATGGCGACGTTGTCGAGCTTGGTGCCAAGGTCGTCGCTCACGAACTTGCCGTTGGTGAGCGTTGCGATGTCCTCGAGCATGGCCTTGCGGCGATCGCCGAAGCCAGGTGCCTTGACGGCCACGATCTGCAGCACGCCGCGGATCTTGTTGAGCACGACCGTGGCCAGGGCGTCGCC
>CAYJMZ010000195.1:0-5882 GCA_964370995.1 uncultured Fimbriimonadaceae bacterium
TTTGTCGTTTGTCGTTCGAGGAGATCGGAACGGATCAAGCCCCACCGCATAGAACGACCAACGACAAACGACAAACGACCAACGACAATCTACAGAACGGGCAGCGGGGCGAACTTCTCGCCGAGCACGAGCTGCGAATCGCCGCCCATCCACTGGTCGAGCGTCGCGGCGTAAACCTGGCGGAAGTCGATCCCGAACTTGAGGTCTCCATCGGCCAAATCCGCGAAGTTGGGATTCGCTCCGTGGATGCCGCCCTTGACATTCTTGCCGATCAGGAACATCGGCGCGGCCGCACCGTGGTCGGTTCCCCCGCTGGCATTCTCGAAGCTGCGCCGGCCGAACTCGGAGAACACGAGCACGATCACCCTGTCCGCCTTTCCGAGGCTCTCCATCTCGCGCTGGAACGCGTGGACGGCGCCGCCAAACCCCGTCAGGAGCCGCTCGTGGCTCTCGGCCTGGCGCGCGTGGGTGTCGAAGCCTCCCGCGCTGAAGTACACCACCCGGGTGGCGGGAGACGTGGCCACGAGTTGGGCGATCTGCTGGAATCCCTGGCCAAACGCGTCCTTGCCATAGGTCTGTTTGGGGGTGAAACCCTGCATCTGCTTGCTCAGCACCGCCATCGCGTCGAGGGCGGTCTCGCTGGCCTGCTGCACCACGCGCGTATCGGAGCCTGCCGCCGCGTCGGCGCCCTGGATCTGCCGAAGCATGCGCTCCGCGTCGGGATCGCCGACCATCGACTGGATATCGGCCAGGCTGGCGAAGCACGGGATACTGGCGACCTTCGCGTTCAGCGCCAACGGCTTTTCCGTGGACAGCCCGAGCGCGACCACCGGATTGAGAGGTCCGCCCGCGGCCAACGTGTCCATGTGACGACCGACCCACCCGTTCTTCAGCGTCGAGTCCGGACTGGCGGACTGCCAGATCTCCATGCTCTTGAAGTGCGAGCGGTTCGGACGGGGGTAGCCCACGTTCTGGATCACGGCGACCTTGCCCTCCTTGTAAAGCTCGGCAAGGCCCGAAAGCGCGGGGTGGAAGCCGAGACTCTCGGTGAGCTTGAGAACCTTGTCGTCGGGGATGCCCAGCGTCGGACGCAGTTGCCTGTACATCGCGTCCGCGTAGGGCACAACGGTGTTCAGGCCGTCGTTGCCACCCGAGAGTTGGCACACCACCAACACCGTGTCCTTGGCAGCCTTGCCACCCTTGGCTTGCCTCAAGACGTCGGCGTGGGCAATGGTGGACAGCCACCGCGGCGCCACCAGACCCACGGCGATCACACCACCCCCCTTCATCACGTCGCGTCGCGTTAGAAAATCGCCCATCGAGCCAACACCCCTTCCATTCTATGTCAGGGCAGACGCGATATCCCGGACGAGGTTCACACGGTAGGTAATCTGGGTTCATGAAACCGGCGCGTTGGGGGGTCGATGCGTGGGTGTCCTCCATTCTGCTGGCCGGCCTCACGCTGACCGTCTTTGCGTCCCTCGCGTCGTACGGACCCGAGAGCGCCATCCGCCGATTCCACCTCGCCGCGGTCTCCGGGGACGCTGCAGATCTCCAGGTCGTGACCGCGCAGCCGGTGGATCAACCCGAAGTGGTCGCCCTCGCCGACTTCGTGAGGGGCATCGCCCAGCAGAATGGGTCGTTCCAGCTCGGCAAGGTCGATCGGAAATCCCGCATCGTGGTCGCGGACGTGCAGTATCAGATCCCAGGGGTGCGGCCCGTGCTCACCGTTTGGATCGTGCAGAAACCACCGCCCGAAACGCGCTGGAAGGTCAATGCCGCGGAGACTCTGGCCGTGATGCGCCGCCTGGGGTTTTAGCGTCGCCCCGATGCCAGCGGATACAATGGGCCGTATGAAGCGTGCAGGGAAAGCGCATCCCGTGCTCATCGTCGGCATCCTGTCGATCGTCGCGTTCATCGCGATCATCTTCGGGGCCGGGGGCGGCACATCTACCGAGACCGTCGTGCAGTTCATGTCCGCCCTCGGAAACGGCGACGTGGACACGCTGACCCGGCTCACCTACGCGCCCGGCAAATCCGACGAACAGATCCGTAAGGAGTGGGCCTACACGGTGGGCACGGTGGGCCCCCACTACCGGTTCACGTTCCAAATCCTGATCACCAAGCAAGCAACCCCGACCTTTGCCACGGTGGCGCTGCACGTGTTCCGGGATGCAGACACCCCCAACACCTTCCCCGAGAAGTTCGAGCTGCCCGTGATCCTGGGCGACAAGGGGTGGCAGGTCGATGTCGCAGGCGTCAACCGTCAGATGTATCCAGGGCTCCCCCGCTAAAGATGACTACACACCCTATCGACGCTCTGTGGGACGCAACCCACGCTTCCTCCCTCGACGAGGTTGGAATCCTTGTCTATCGTTCAAATCTGCTCGGTTCAGACCCGAGAGTCACCAATTTCGGGGGTGGAAACACCAGCGCCAAGGTGCTGGAAACCGACCCGCTGACCGGCGTGCAGATGCCGGTGCTTTGGGTCAAAGGCTCCGGCGGCGATCTGGGCACGATGCGGCGTGCGGGTCTCGCGAGCCTGTACCTCGACAAGGTGCTGGCGCTCGAGAATCGCTACTCGGAGGGCCTGCACGAGGACGCGATCGTGGGGCTCTACCCGCACTGCAACTTCAACCTCAACCCCACCGCGTGCAGTATCGACACGCCGCTCCACGCGTTCATTCCGCGCGCCCACGTGGACCATCTGCACCCCGATTCGGTGATTGCGATCGCCGCGGCCGCGGATTCCGAGGCGCTGACCGCCAAGGTGTTTGGGGGCCGCGTCGGCTACCTGCCCTGGAAGCGTCCGGGGTTCGAGCTTGGGCTGATGCTGCGCGACCTCTACGCCGCCGACCCCACGCTGCAGGGGGCCGTGATGGGCTCGCACGGCTTGATCTGCTGGGCCGACACCGCCGAAGGGTGCTACCGGCTCTCGCTGGACCTCATACGGACCGCCGCGGATTACTTGGAGGCAAACGGTCGCCCCGAGCCCTTCGGCGCCTTGGTCCGCGCGGTGGACGAGCCGGGGGCCCGAGCCACGCTTGTCGAACTCGTGCCGGTGTTGCGCGGCCTCGCCTCGCACGAGGGGCAGCGGCTGATCGCGGAGGTGGACACGTCCCCCGCGACCCGCAAGTTCCTCGCCAGTGCGCGCATGCCCGAACTCGCGCGCCTCGGCACGAGCTGCCCCGACCACTTCCTGCGCACCAAGATCCGCCCCCTGGTGCTGCCCGACGATCGGTCCTTAGCCTCGCTGCAGGCCGCATACGCCGAATACCGGGACGGCTACGCGGCCTACTACGCGCGTTGCAAGCGCAGCGATTCGCCCGCCATGCGCAACCCGAACCCGTCCGTGGTGCTGATCCCGGGGGCAGGCATGGTCGCCTTCGGCAAGAACAAGAACGAGGCGCGCGTAACGTGCGAGTTCTACCAACGCGCGATCGAAGTGATGCGAGGCGCGGAGAGCGTTTCGACCTACACGGCGCTTCCCGAGCAGGAGGCGTTCGACATCGAGTACTGGCTGCTGGAGGAGGCGAAGCTCAAGCGAATGCCGGCAGAGAAGGAGATGAGCCGCCAGGTCGCGCTCATCACCGGCGCCGCGCAGGGCATCGGCCGGGCCACGGCAATCCGCATGGCCGCTTTGGGCGCGCACGTGGTGATGCTGGACCGCGATGCGGAGCGCCTCGAAGCCGCTGTCGGGGACGCTCGCGGCGCGGCGGGCTCGCCCGGGGCCGCCATCGGCGTGCCGGGCGATGTGACCGACGACGGCGCCCTCGCCCGCGCGTTCGAGGAGGCGATCCTCACCTTCGGGGGGCTCGACATCGCAGTCGCGTGCGCCGGCAATGCGCGCCGGGGCACCGTGGCGGACACAACCGACGCGGACTACCACCTGCTGAGCGAACTGCTGATGCGCGCGTACTTCACCACGGTGCGCGCCGCGTCACAACTCATGATCCGGCAGAACACGGGCGGCTCGATCGTGTTCGTGGCGTCCAAGAACGGCGTGGCCACGGGCTCGAACGCCTCGGTGTACTCCGCTGCCAAGGCGTTCGAGCTGCACCTGATGCGTACCGCCGCCAACGATCTGGCCAAGCACGGGATCCGGTGCAACGCGGTGAACCCCGACGCCGTGCTCCAGGGCTCGGGCATCTGGAACGACAAGTGGCGCACCGAAACCGCGGCCACCCTGGGCATCAATCCCGACGACCTGCAGGAGCACTACCGCAAGCGCACGCTCCTCGGGGTGATTGTGTCTGCGGACGACGTTGCCGAGGCCGTCGCGTGGCTGGCCAGCGAGCGGCGCAGCAGCAGAACCACGGGAGCGGTGGTCCCCGTCGATGGAGGCATCCGTGAAGGATTCGTGCGCTAGGCAGGGGGCCGTCGCGATCGACCTTGGGGCGACTTCTGCCCGGTACGCTGCGGGGTGGCTTGAGGACGGCACGATCCACTACGAGCTGGTCGCCCAACGCGCACACGCGCCCATCGAGCGCAACGGGCGATTGGAGTGGGACCTCGATGCGCTCCTCAAACTCTGCCGGGAGGCGGTCGAGTTCGCCGAGAGCCGCTTCGAATCGGCGACCGTGGGGATCGACTCGTGGGGGGTGGACCACGGGTTCCTCGACTCGAAGGGCAATCTGCTCGGGGCGCCCGTTTGCTACCGCGACCGATCGCACGAGGCCGCCCTGCCCGGTCTGGACCCGTACCAGGCTCGCCTGTACGCGCTTACCGGCATCCAGAGGCAGCCGTTCAACACCCTCGTGCAACTCGTGGCGCGGCGGCTTGAGGACCCCACCCTGCCCGAGCGCGCGCACTGGGTGCTGCTGCCCGACCTGTTCGCACACCTGCTTGGGGGCACCCTCGGTTGTGAGATCTCCCACGCCTCGACGACCCAGCTGCTCGGGCTCGATTCGCGCTGGTCCGACGAGGCGTTCGCCATCGCCGGGTGGCCCGTGCCTGCGCATCAGCCCTCCCTGCCGGGGGCGCTGATCGGACGCGCCTCCAATCGTGTGGCGATCGCGCGCGTGGCCGGCCATGACACGGCATCGGCGGTGTGCGGTTTGGGGCCGATGCACGCCGAGCAGGCGTTTCTCAACGTCGGCACCTGGTCGCTGCTGGGCTGCGTGCTCGACGAGCCCCTGGTGGGACAGGGTGCGTCGAGCGGCAACTTCTCCAACGAGCGGGCCGCGGACGGGCGCGTGCGGTTTCTCAAGAACATCCCGGGGTTCTACATCGTCAACCGCCTGCACGAAGAGTTGGGCATCGCCGATCCGGTGCCGGACTGGCTGGCGCGGGCGGACCGCAGCGTTCAGGCCCGCATCGAGGTGCTCGACCCCGGCCTCTTCAACCCTCCATCAATGCTCGAGGCCATCCGCGCCCGGCTCGACCGAGTGCCCGGCACGCCCGAGGCGTGGGCAGGGCTCGCGCTCATGAGCCTTGTGGAAACCACCGCCGTCGAGCTGCGCGCCCTCGAATCCGCCACTGACCGAAAGTTCAACCAGATCCGCGCATCGGGTGGCGGCGCCGCCAGCAACGCGTTCTGCCACGCGCTGACCAACGCCACCGGATGCACCGTGTCCGCCGGCCCCCTGGAGGCCACCCTGTTGGGCAACCTCGCGGTGCAGATGCTCGCCAAAGGGATCTTCGCCGACTACACGGAACTAGGAGAATGCCTGGCGAACAGCGCGGAGATGACCCACCATCGGCCGAGGAGCTGAGCATCTAGAATTTAGGATTGAGGATTGAGGATTGAGGATTGAGGATTGGGATCGGACCGTGGGTTCCTTGAATCCTTGAGCTTTCGAGTCCTCAATCCTGCCCCCTCAATCCTCAATCCTCAATCCTTCCCCCTCAATCCTGCCCCCTCAATCCTTCCCCCTCAATCC